>JBJMTR010000416.1:0-12098 GCA_045811565.1 Bradyrhizobium sp. | reverse complement strand
TTTACGACGCTGCTGCTCGATGACCGCCTCTCCGATGTCCTGCGGCGGCTGCCCAAGGGCACATCAGCGGAGATGCTGCTCGACGCGATGCTGCGTACGACGATCGGTCGCCCACCGGGATCGTGAACCAGCAGCCGAAGGATGGTTCGGACGAGTCAACTCAACCGTTGCGACGTGCAAATAGGCGACGGCTCATCCTTTAAGCCTTCTTCGAACGCTCGTGGAACCTCGATACGTCAGACGTGTTCAATCTGGGGAAGGTTCACGCCAAATGCGCGAAACACCTGACAGCGACGTGGAATCGTCCTAAGAAGAGCGGCTTCGCGATCCTTTTCATCTTTTACAAGCGTGCCAGTTATCATTCGTCATGCCTGCCATATCGCCGAATAAACCCTACCGCGTCGGCCGTTCCCGCACCGGGCTTGGTCTCTTCGCCACCAAACCGATCAAGAAGGGCACCAAAATCGTTCGCTATTTTGGGCCGCTGCTGGATTCCAAGAAGAAAAAAGACGACGCGATCGAGAATAAATATTTGTTCGAGCTCAATGGCCGCTGGACCATCGACGGCTCGGTGCGCGAGAACATCGCCCGCTACATCAACCATGCCTGCAAGCCAAACGCCGAATCCGACGTCAAGCCGCGCAAGCGCAAGGTCTTTATCCGCGCCATCAAGAACATCGAGCCGGGCGAAGAGATCAACTACGATTACGGCACCGACTATTTCAAAGCGTATTTGAAGCCGATCGGCTGCAAATGCGATGCGTGCGAAAAGAAACGCAAGAAAAAGCGCGCCGAAGCGCGGGCGGAGCGTGCGCGCCTGAAGGCGAAGGCGGAGCGGAAGGCGCTGAAGAAGGCGGAAAAACTAGCCGCCAAGACGGCGAAGCAGCTCAACAGCAAGTCCAACGGCGCGAAGCTCAATGGCAAGCATCTGAATGGACACGGCGGGAAATCCGCGGCGGGCAAAATGCTCGGCGCGAAATCCGGAATTTCCGTGAAGGCGAGGGGCAAGCCGAGCCGAGAGCAGCGCGCCTCAGCCTGAGCGGCGGATTGCTTCACGGGATCTTTTGACTTCATCCACCGGGCTTCCGCGCCGATTTCGGAAGCGACGATTTTCCGAAGTCGAGCGCGGAGCGTTGAATGATCATCCCGGATTCGGTGACGACGAGGCGAAGTCGCCGATGTTCGGAAAAGAACGTCAGCCGGTGTCGGCCACTATCCGCATCGACCCCTCGCTCGGACAGACTCGTGATCCTTCCCGCTCGCATCTGCTCCCTGAGCCCTGGCAGCGTGAGCCCGAGACCCTCGGCGATCACGGATGCCTCGATCTGAATTGTACCATCCTCGAATTCGATCGGTTTCATGGCCTGCACCTGATGCATCGTGGGGCTCTCATGCGGGCGCAGAGCCTCTTTTTGATCGTCCGGGATAGGCGCATTCCGCCAGCGTGGTGGCGTCGAGCTCGCGTATAAAGGCTTCCCGCGCAGCTGCCAGCCGCGCCTTCAGACGACACCGCGGCGTCAGCACGCAACCTCCGCCATCGCCGCGGAAGCATTCGACCAGCGCCTGCCGTGCTTCCAGCGCGCGTACGACCTGGCCCAGCGTGATCGACTGCGGCGGTCGCGCCAGAGTGAACCCGCCCCCGGCGCCGCGCTGGGTGCTGATGAAGCCGCTGTCGGCGAGGTCACGCACCACCTTTGCCAGATGATTGCGGGAAATGCCGAACTCGGCGGCGATTTCGTTGGTGGCGAACGACCGTGTCGGCTCGCCAGCCAGCCGCATCAAGGTGCGCAATGCAAAATCCGTAAACGCCGTCAGACGCATGGGTACCCTCGAAAAAAGCCCTTTCCAAATGAACTATACCGACCTAAATACGCATTTCAAATACCTATTTAAGGAGGCCGGCGTGACGGCAACAGAGCGGCGCGAGAGGATTTCTGCCGAGATCGCGGCAAGGACTGGCATCACGGAATCCATGATCGAGCGCTTGGTTCGCGGCTTCTACGCCAAAGTTCAGGCAGACACGGTGTTGGCGCCGATATTCCAAGCGCGGATTCGTGATTGGGAGCCGCATCTGCAGCAGATGTGCGCCTTCTGGTCATCGGTCGCGCTGATGACGGGCCGCTATCATGGCACGCCGATGGTCAAACATCTGCCGCTCCCCGTCGATGCCGATCATTTCGACCGTTGGCTTGGGCTGTTCGAGATGACCGCCCGCGAGGTCTGTCCGCCGGAGGCCCAAGCGCATTTCGTGGAACGCGCACGGCGGATCGCTGCCAGCCTTGAACTCGGCATCGCCGGCGCGCAGCGCGTATTGCTCGGAAATGGAGAAAGATATCGGCGTAGCGAAGCAGCAAGCGCCTAGGATTTGACTGACGAAACAGTTGCCGCCGCGAATGGCCGCGACGGCCGAGCTTTAAGCTAGTTGGATCTCGGCCTACGCCGTCACGGTACCGCCGCTCTTGCGCATTCCGACATACTGCAGCTCGGCAAACACGCCGGTCGCAATCGCCTGGGCGACGACGGCGATTTCGCCAAACAGGTTCGGGCTCACCGCGCCGGAGAACAACAGCGCGATGCTGGCCACCGTCCACGCTGCGTTGCCGGCTACCACGAGCACGACCAATGCCTTCGGCATGGACCGCCGCGTGCCAAGCCAGCCGACCAGCGCGGTATAGGCGATCAGGAACAGGCCGGTCTCGCGCAAGAGCACTTCGGGCAGGCTGAACAAGGACGCAAACGCGTCGGCGCCGAAGGTGAGGCCGAGGGCCGACACGCCGCTGAAGATGGCGTCGGCCAAGAGGGCGCGGCGCAGGAACGAGGATGCTTGGATCATGGTAGTTCTCTCCTTGAGTTTGCGGGGTGGATGGTTGAGGGGTTAGCGCGCCGGCGGGCGGCGCCAAGACTGCAACATGATTTGGAGCAGAGACCGCAGCTGGCGCAGCAACCGGATGGGACAGAGCGTCTTGCCGATGCTGGTCTCAATCGCCTGCACATGGGTGAACAGCAGGATTCCGGTGTCGTGGACCAGCGGTTCAGGCATGTTGAGGGAACGCGCCAGCACCCGGGTCGCTAAATTGAGCAGCCACGGCATCATCCCGCCGGCGGCCAACGAGATGATGCGGAAAAGCGAAAGCATCAGCATGGGTCATCTCCTATGCCCCGAAGATGACGGGGTCCGCGACCCGTTTCCATTACCTCAGACGTAATGGAACGGGTGAAATTCGCATGGTAGGTTTTCCGCCATGAACGCACATGCATCCACGGCGCGAGCCGACCGAGCGCAGCCGCTCCATATTGGCGATCACCTGCGCGAGTGGCGACAGCGCCGCCATCTCAGCCAGCTCGATCTGGCCGTCGACGCCGAGATTTCGGCGCGGCACTTGAGTTTCGTGGAAACCGGGCGCGCCGCGCCGTCGCGCGACATGGTGCTCAAACTGGCGGAGCGATTGAATGTGCCCTTACGAGAACGCAACGTGCTGCTAGTCGCGGCAGGCTTCGCGCCGGCCTTTCCGCAGCGCTCACTCGACGACCCCGCGCTGAAATCGGCGCGGCAGGCCATCGATCTGGTGTTGAAGGCGCACGAACCCAATCCGGCGCTGGCCTATGACCGGCACTGGAATATGGTCACGACGAACCGCATGGTGACGCCGCTGCTCGAGGGCGTTCCAGCGCGGCTGCTCGGCCAGCCGTTCAATATCCTGCGCCTTGCCTTTCATCCCGAAGCGCTGGCGCCGCGCACCGTCAATTTCGCCGAATGGGCCGGCCATCTGCTGGAGCGGCTGCATCGCCAGTGCGAGGCGACCGCCGATCCTGAATTGATCAAGCTTTATCACGAACTGAAGGCCTATCCGATCCCGGCACGATCTGCACCGCTGCCGGCCGACAATGTCGCGATCCCCTTCAAGCTGCGGCATAACGGCGATGTGCTGAGCTTCTTCTCCACCACGATGGTGTTCGGCACGCCGGTCGACATCACGCTATCGGAACTGGCGCTTGAGACGTTCTTTCCCGCGGATGATCTCACCGCCCAGCGGATGCGGGAGATGGCGGCGAAACTCTGATAATGCCCTTGTCTTGGGCCCCCACCGGCTTACTTTCCCAGTTCGTGCAGCCGAGGAGACCCCGATGAGCGCGTTGAAGCCCCTTAAGATCGACATCGTCTCCGACGTGGTCTGCCCGTGGTGCTACATCGGAAAACGCCGGATCGAGAACGCGCTGGCGCTGGTGCCGGATGTGCCGGTCGAAGTGCACTGGCGGCCGTTCTTTCTCAATTCCTGGGTACCGCGCGAGGGCATCAGCCGCGACGAATATCTCACCGCGAAATTCGGCTCGGTCGAGGCCTATAAGGGCATTGCCGGGCGCGTGGTCGCAGCCGCCGACGAAGAGGGCCTGACCTACCGGCCCGATTTGGTGAAACGCCAACCCAACACCATCGATTGCCATCGCCTGATTCACTGGGCGGAGGCGCAAGGCAAAGCCGCCGAGATGAAGCAGCGGCTGATGGAATTGTATTTCCGTGACGGCGGCGATCTCACCGACATCAATATTCTGGTACAGGCAGCGGCTGATGTCGGGCTCGATGCCGATGACGTGCGCAAGCGCCTCGCGAGCGATGAAGACGTCGCGCTGATCTCAGGGCAGGCGCAGGAGGCGTCCGATAAGGGCATTTCCGGCGTGCCGACATTCGTATTCGCGCAAAAATACGCGATATCAGGCGCACAGCCCGCCGAGCAGCTCGCCCACGCTATCCGCCGGGTATCGGGAGAGATCAACGCGGAGGCGGCAGAGTGACGGCGGGTTAGATCCGCCACGCCCAAGCCCGCGAAGATCTAAGCGCCTCTGATTCGGCGAACGATGTGCCGCGCCGAGTTGTATGCGTGAGTGCGCAGCATCAGTGCCGCATGGATCAGCGATACGACGGGATCGCGCGGGCGCAGCGCGATCAGCACGTCGCCGATCGCAAGCCGGCCGCGCCAGATCGGATTGATCATTGGGTGGTCGGGGCTGGCTGTGGAATCGGCTGACGCGATCGCGGGATCACGGCAGAGGTGGCGCGTCAGATCGAGCGTCAACTGCACGCCCGGCGAAAATTTTGCAAAGCGCTCATCGACACCAAGCTTGAAATAAAATGCGCGGCTCTGATGCCGTAGCACGATCGCCGCCGCGACTGGCGTGTCGCCGGCGCGCAGCGTTACGATCTCGCATTGAGCAGTTTCGGCAAGCGTCGTGGTTGCGCCGCGGATAAACGCCGCGTCGCCTTCATCCTGCACCAGCGCCGTGCCACGCTTTCCCTTCCAGCCGCTGACTTCCAGTACGAGAAAAGTTTCGAGCGCGGCTGCGACGTCGACCGGCGTACGAGCGACCTCGAAACGGATTGCGCCGTGCTCGGCGAGGCGGTGGCGCTGCCGCCGCAGCTCCTTGAGCTTCTTCGATCCCAGCGCCTCGACCAGCAATTCATCGGCGTTGCGCGTCGCATCGAGAGATGCGCGAACATGCGATTGCAACAGGCGCGGAGACATGCCGTCATGCTGTAGCACTTCCGCAAACGCCCTCATGGCTTTTCCATCAAGCGACATGTCGCGCAAGATCAGCGCATGCGCGCCGGCGTGGCGCGCCTCCCGCATCAACCGCTTCGCGGCGTCCTCGGCGACGCCGTTATCCAGCGGTGGGGCGCACAGCGTGCCATAGGGCTGCGCACTTACCAGCGCGGGAAGCGGGATCCGGCAGGCGCGCCACAGCGATATGACCGGCAGCAGGCCGATCATTCGCGCCGACCCGTCATAACCGAGCGGGGTTTCGCTCCAGGCCGCAAGCGCCGACGTGCCGACGCGGCCGCGCGCAGAGGCGTTCACCGCCAATTCCCACTCTGGCAGGTAATAGCCGTTGGGCTCGACGGCGCGCTCCGAGAGCGCGCGCCATTGAGCGACAGGGACCCCGGTGAGCGGGAGCAGCGCGCCGCCGATCTTTGCCGCCGGCGCGTGCGAATCCGTGGCGTCCTCAACAGGTGCGTGTCCGGCCAGTGCTGTATCGGCAATCTCGGCCACTTCGCCGCTTCCCCGCTCACGAATTGTGCAAAGAGCGCGCCGCTTCCATCGCGTTCGGGCAACGCTAGCTGAGAAAATAGAAGAGAGCGTTGGCGCTGGACTGCAAATTGAGCGGTAATGTTAACGCGCTGTTCAGCATGCCGCGCCTGCCGGCAAAGCCCGGCTAAAGTGTCCTAGTTAATGCATGTGTTCGCAGTTCAACGGAGCCGCCGAACCCGGTTCGGCGGCTCCGTTCGTTGCTGCTCATTACTGCGCCTGATGCTTACCAGCGATTATCGCCGATACCTACGCTGACGCCGGGGGCGTGGAAGCCGACGCCGGCACGCGGTTCGTCCCAATCACGATAGTGACGGCGTTCGATGTAGCGCTCGCGCGGCGCATAATTGTAGGAATCGCGGACGATCACACGGCTGCCGCCGCGTGTGCGATAGCAGCGTCCGTCTTCGTCACAGACCATCCGAACCTGCTGCACGAGATCCGGGTTGGTGTATTCGCTGGTCGTATAGATGTCAGTCGCCTTTGCGGCGCTGCCGGCAGACAAGGCGCCGACACCGGCCAGCAGTGCGATTGCAACTGTCTTCATGAGTTCCCTCCGCATGCGAAATACTGCCCTGGAATGACAAAGCTTCGCGGCGGCTTTCGTTCCGGGTTTCCCGGTTCCGAAATCGCCGGTTCCACGCGGCGGAACGCGTGGCTATCCTTCCAAGTAAACCGGGTGTGACGTGCGATTATTGGATCGGCTCGTAAGTTTCGGTCGCGCAGGTGTCGTCAGTTTCGACGTGGCGCCGATCGGAGATCACTCCTTCACTGATCGATATCCGATACGTCTGGGTGCCCAGCGGTTTGCCGGTGACGGCCGTCACCTCCGCCCTGACGCAGGCGGTCCAGGCCAAGCCGCCGTGCGGATCATGGAGTGGCTGCGAGACCCGGACATTGGTGGGATGCGACATCGATGTGAACACCGCGTCGAGTTTTTCGCCGACCAGTCGCTTGACCTCAGGAGGCGTCTCGAGCGGCGGCGGGTCGGCGACCTTGGCGCGCATGAATTCCGGCACCGGCGATCGACTGTCGGCAAAGCCGCAGCCTGCCAGCGTCAGCACCCCGCCCAGTATCAGCGCCAGATGAACCCTGTCCCATTCCATGCGTGCCATGATTTATAGTGGTTATCGTGCGCGGGCAACAATTGCGCCCTGCTGCGGCCAATTCTGGGCGGAGGCTATGGCGGGCGTTAGGGCGACGGCGGGTATAACCGCAGGGGTGGATACTGAGGCGGCAATCGCGTAGTCATTCGGGCATGATGCGGCCGGCCTGGCGCGTGGTGACTTTCTTCGAATGTTCATCCCGCTCTGTCTTTTTGTTTGAACATGTTTTCCGAAATCCGGTGCCTACTCTTATCGTGCTCTAAATGATCGCATCGCCAGCGGGATGTCATGCGACATTTGCTTAGCCTTTGTGCCGCCTTTTTGCTCGCCGCTACGCCGGCCGTGGCGTGGGAGCATTGGGGCGGCGATCGCGGCGGATCGCGATTTTCGTCGCTCACCCAGATTACGCCTGATAACGTCGGCAATCTCGTCCGTGCCTTTGAATTTCGTACCGGCGATCTGGAGACCCGCGCGCCCGAGGTGATGAAGCGCACCAAGTTTCAGGCGACGCCGCTGTTCGTCGAAGACAGCCTGATCTTCTGTTCGCCGTTTAACGAGGTCATCGCGCTCGATCCCGGAACGGGCGTGCAGAAGTGGCGATACGATCCGAAGATCGCGACGACCCAGCGTCCGGCAAACCGTTACGTGTGCCGCGGCGTCGCCTATTGGGTCGATGACAAGGCCGCGGAGAATGCCGCCTGCCGCGCGCGGATTTTTGTGGGCACCAACGACGTCCGCCTGATCGCGCTTGATGCGATGACCGGCATTCCCTGTGCCGATTTCGGCAAGGCCGGCGAGATCAGGCTTGACATCGGCATGAAGCTGGAATGGCCCGGTGAATTCCAGATCACCTCGGCGCCGGTGGTGAGCCGCGGAGTCGTCGTGGTGGGCTCCGCGATCGGTGACAATCGGCGCGTCGATGCGCCGCTTGGAACGGTGCGCGCCTTCGATGCGCGGACGGGACGCCCGTGCTGGAGTTTCGACCCCTTGGTCCATGACGGCATTGCCGCAGGCCACGCCAATGTGTGGGCGCCGATGTCGGTGGACGAAGATCGCGGCCTGGTCTTCCTGCCGACGTCATCGCCGAGCCCCGATTTCTGGGGCGGCAAGCGGCCCGGCGACAACGCGCATGCCAATTCCGTCGTCGCGTTGCGCGCCGAGACCGGCGAACTGGTCTGGTCGTTTCAAACGGTGCATCACGATGTCTGGGACTACGACGTGCCGGCGCAGCCGACGCTGGCGGCTCTCGACACCGGCGACGGCCTGCGCGACGTCGTGATCCAGCCGACCAAGCAAGGATTTGTATTCGTGCTCGACCGCGACACCGGCAGGCCGATATGGCCGGTCGAGGAGCGCGGCGTGCCGCAAGGTGGCGCGGAAGGCGAAAAACTTTCGCCGACGCAGCCATTTCCGACCCATGTGCCGGTCTTGACGCCGCAACGGATCTCGGTTGACGACGCGTTCAATCCGTTGCCGAGCTTCGGCCGTTCGGCGTGTGAAGCGCAATTGGCAAGCGCCCGTAACGAGGGGCTCTACACGCCGCCATCGACGCAAGGCACGCTGCTGTTTCCCTTCACCGGTGGCGGCGTGAATTGGGGCGGCGCGGCCTTCGACCCGGTCAACCAGATTCTTTACGCCAACACCACCCGCGCCGTGCACATCGTGAAATTGATCCCGCGAAGCGAGGCGGCCGGTTTCAATCCGCCGCCCGGCCATGATTTCGGACAGCAGCAGGGCGCGCCCTTTGCGATGTCGCGCGCGATGGTGATGTCGCCGCTTGGACTATTGTGCAACAAGCCGCCATGGGGCGAGATGGTCGCGGTCGATTTGAAGGCCGGAAAAATTCTCTGGCGTTCGTCGGTCGGCACGACGGAGGATCGCGCGCCGCTCGGCGTCGCCTTCAACTGGGGTACGCCGCTGGTCAGCGGCGTCGCGATCACCGCAGGCGGCGTCGTGTTTACCGGCGCGATGGATGCTTATTTGCGCGCCTTCGACGCCAAATCCGGGGAGGAGCTATGGCGGGGCAGGCTGCCGGTCCCCGGCGTCGCCAATCCCATGACCTACCTCTGGAAGGGCGAACAATATGTCGCGATCGGCGCCGGCGGGCATTCCGAGGCGGGCACGACGATCGGCGACAGCGTGGCGGCCTTCCGTCTGCCGCGGCCGGGCGAAGCACCCTCACTGTGGTCGCGCACCATCGACCGGCCCGGCGGACGATTTTTGAGCGGGGCGATCGGGATCGCGCTCACGATTGCGGCGCTGGCGATAGCGCTATGGCGCTGGCGGCGCGCGAGGCTCGCGGCCGAGAGCCCAATCGGTTCTATTGAATGAGGATGGAAGCTTCAGGATGGCAGCATCGCGAACGCGCTCGAAACCATCGCCACCGGCTTCTTGTCGGCGGCGGAAAGCAGCGTGACGCGGCCAAAGCTCATGGTGCGCCCGAGGCGTACGACGCGTGCGTCAGCCAGCACGTCGGAAGCGGTCACTGCGCGCATGAAATGAGTGGTTTGGTCGACCGTCGTCATCGGACGATAGGCGCGGTTAGCGGCGAGGTTGGCGATCACCATCGAGGTGTCGGCAAATGCCATCAGCGCCTGGCCGCAGACGATGCCGCCGTTGCGGCACAGCCGTTCGGAGAATGGCATGCGCAAGATTGCGCCGGGCTGCCAATCGGCGGTCTTGTCCGGCGCCGTAAAATCAAACTCCTCGATCGAGAGATTGAGGTCCAGCACCCATGGCGCAAACACTTCGCCGAGTACGCGCCGCGCTTCCCCGATCCCGAATTCCGCGGCTTGCTGTTGTTGCTGCATGAACGCCGTTCCTCGCCTGAGACTGCCGCGAGCATACTAAAGCGCATTCGGCGGAAAGGAACAGCAAGGCCCTCGTTTGATTTGACGCCTTTTCTTCACGCCAACCGGTTTCCACTTCGCTTTGAAACACTCCGGTCGGCTTGAAAATGCCCGACTTTGGCTCCTATGATCGGATGTCAGGGAAGGGGGCGCTCATGTTCCGCCGGATGGTACTGGTGCTCGGCCTAATCGCCATGGGGCTTGCGCTCGATGGCTGCACCAAATGCGGTCCGATCTGGGACGACTGGGTGCAATCGCCGAAATCCTGCAAGTCGGACCGGCTCTGAACAGTGAGCCGGCTGCTTGGCGGTGCGGCTTGGGCGGTGATATACGCTTAAAGAAACCGGAGAGCGTCCCCATGAGAATTCTGACCGCCGTCGCCGTGGCGGTGTCGCTGACGGCGCCGGCTTACGCGCAGATGCAGACCCCCAACATCAATCTGCTTCCGGAATTCCAGTCCAAGACCCCGGAGGAGAAAGAGCAGGATGCAATCAAGGACAAGGCCTACAAGGAATCGCTGAAGAAGATTCCCGACGCCAAAACGTCGTCCGATCCCTGGGGCATCGTACGCAGCAACGACCCGCCGAAAACCGCCGCCCCCGCCAAGCCGAAGACCAAGACCGGCAGCAGCCAGTAGCAAGTAGCAGGGGGAGACTCGGATTCATCCTCCGCCGCGCCTATATTCGACCAGTCGTCATGTGGTTTGGAGTTGCGACATGGTCTTGCGTCCGCGTGATCTCGCTAGCCGAATGGCAGCCCGGCGAAAGGCGGATGACGGCTATCTGCGAGAAACCTTTACGTTGCCGCGCGAGGAGGCGCGCTTAAGGGCGCGCGACTTCCTCAACCGCTATCCCAAGGCCGCCTATATGAGCGCGGTGGAAAGCTGGCGCGAATTGCCTGACGGCGAGATCGAATTCACCATGCGGCGGCTTGCCAGTGCAGACTAGGTTCCGTGCCAGACCGTCGCCCGGCTGCAACCGGCAGCGCGCCGAGCCGGCATCTCACGAGCCTCGGGCCTGCTCCTGCTCGGCCTTCTTCAGTTCGCGATCGATCCGGAGCTGGACCCGCCGTATCGCGAGCAGATGAAGTTTCGCTTCGGTCTTGCCGGTTTTGAGTTTGTCGCCGATCCGGAATTGCCATTTCCAGACCCCCGGCGCGGCCAGCGTCACGGTGTACTCGACGCCTTTGTGGATCATCGAAGAACTCCGCGGGGACCCAAGCGGGCATTCAATATTCGAGCTTGCACGGGAAGCGGAAAGCCGCACGCACACTCTTTGCGCTGCATTAGTCCCCAAGGATTCACACCAGCTAACCGCAATGGAACAGCGCTGTTCCAGATAGGTTGCATGTTTTTCCCAAGTTTCGACGACGGTGTCCGCCAGAGAGCTGCCAGGCGGAGCCCCTCATTCGGTCAGGTCAAGCGCGGCAAGCCGGTTCAAATTGCCAAGCTGGTGGGCCGCGTCCGCCGAACCGTCCAGCTCGGCCAGCGCGCCAAGCATCCGCCGATAGGCGCGCTCGGCCAGCGCCGACGGCAGCGGGGCTTCGTCGAACTCCTCGATATAATTGCCGACGATGCCATGGAGCAGCCGGCACATCGCGCGCTGCTCCGGTTGATCGGCGGCAAGCTGCGAAAGTTTGTGCTGGAGGATTTTGAAGGTCTTGAGACCAGGATGCTGGCTTGAAAGCCAAGCGTGTAGTTCGTTCATGAACAGCTCCTTCATCTGGAAGAAGCTGCAAACTTGTACACTAGCGGGCGATGCGCGAACAGCGACGTTATTCCAGGGGCAAGCGGCAAACTCGCAAGTTGCGCGGCAACGCGAAAGTTGAACGACGGAAGCAAGAAAGCCGCGCAAGTGCCTGCGGCTGTTGGAACTTTGCCGAAGAAAAAGTGAACACCGCAGCCGGAACTTTGTTCTTGGCCGGAGAACTACGGAGAACCGAGGTGCGCGACGATGGTTTATTGTCTGATAACGACTGAAGATAGTCTGGTAACGACTCAACTTTGAGGTCATACGAAGCAGTATGGTAGAAACGGGAAACCGCTCTTGCGAATGCGGCGCAGT
>JBJMTR010000415.1:0-4789 GCA_045811565.1 Bradyrhizobium sp. | reverse complement strand
GGATCAGGTGATGGTCCGTGAACTAGTCACCAATGCTGCGGGCGCCGAGATCGCGCAAGCGATCTCCTTCGATACGGTCGAAGCAAAAGATTGGGTCAAGGCCAGCCTCGAAGAGCTCGTGCCCGTCCCCGCGGGACGCTTCGTCGTGCACGGCCAGCATGACCGCCAACGCGTCGCGTCCAACAAGCTCGGCATCGAGATCGAGGCCGCGCTGGCGTTCGGCACCGGCCATCACGGTACCACGCGCGGTTGCCTCCTGCTGCTCGATCACGTCCTGAAAGCCCACCATCCGCGGCGCGTGCTCGATCTCGGCACCGGCACTGGTGTGCTCGCGATCGCCGCGGCCAAGGCGCTGCACGGCGCGGTGCTGGCGAGCGACATCGATCCGCCCTCGGTGCAGGTCGCGCGCGAGAACGCGCGCCTTAACCAAGCCGGACACCTGGTGCAGACGATCCGTGCCACTGGATTTTCGGCGCGACAGTTTGCCCGGACCGGCCCCTTCGACCTGGTGCTGGCGAACATCCTCGCCAATCCGCTCAAGCAATTGGCAACCCCGATGGCGCGGCATCTTGCACCATCGGCGCTGGTAATCCTGTCAGGGCTGCTGACGCACCAAGCGGCGGCCGTCGTCGCCGCCTATCGCTCGCGCGGGCTGGTGCCGCTGCGGCACCTGAAGATCGAAGGCTGGAGCAGCTTGCTCCTGCGCTATGCGAGATAACCGGCAACAGCCGAGAGCTGAAAGGCAGCAGACAAAAAGACGGATCCGGCAGGAGTGCCGAATCCGTCGCTCGTTGATCGACTTCGATTGAGAGGAGCGCGCTTATTTCGGTGGTCTGTGCTCGCGGCGGGCAATTACGCCCTTTTCTTCCTTCAGCGTGCGTTTGACACGCGCTTCGACAAACCGGTCCAGGATCTGAACGATGACACCGCGTTGTTTCTTTTTGATGGGAGAAATCGGGCCGCGACGGATCGGCGGCGAAATTTTTTCAAAACTGAAAGCAGGCATTGTGTATCCCCTCTTCGTTGAGTTGAGACACTCCTGGAAGTCCCCCGGATATGATTGGCGAACGGCTTGCCGTAGAAACCGTTCCGTCTTTAGTTTGACCACGATCTTCGGACAAACGCTTGGCGTTTGTCCGAAGGGAAATCAGCACCCATTCTACCGCATCACGCCCTAACGTGCACGCAACTACTCAAGCATAAGTTATGCCAAATTATGGCTATGTCCGCCGCATTGCGGACTTGTTCACTCAATCCTAAAGTGGTCGGACGATGTTCGAAGCCCATTTCCAGACATTCGAAGAACCTGAAGGCGGCGTGGCGCTGACCGCGCGGCTGGGGCGCTTCCGCGAGGAGCTGGCGCGGCGCAAGCTGACCGGATTTGTGATCCCCCGCGCCGACCAGCAGCAGAATGAATATGTCGCGCCGTCCGAAGAACGGCTGGCCTGGCTGACCGGATTCACGGGATCGGCCGGGCTGGCGGTCGTGTTGACGCAGCAGGCTGCGCTGTTCGTCGACGGCCGCTATACGCTGCAGGCGGCCAAGCAAGTCGACCGCAAGGCCTGGCGTATCGAGCCGCTGGCCGACCCGCCGCCGGAACACTGGCTGGCAAAACATCTCATCGCCGGCGACCGCCTCGGATTTGACCCGTGGCTGCACACTTCGGCGGCAGCCGAGCGGCTGGCAACAGCCTGCACCAAGGCCGGCGCGGAACTGGTTGCGGTCGACAGCAACCCCATCGATTCGATCTGGACTGAGCGTCCGCCGCCGCCGCTTGGGCCGGTCACCATTCACGGCAAGCAATTCTCGGGCGAAGTGGAAGCCGAAAAGCTGAAGCGGATCCGATTGGAGATCAACAAGCTCGGCGCCGATGCGCTGGTGCTGTCGGATAGCCACGCGGTGGCCTGGACCTTCAATATCCGCGGTGCAGATGTCTCGCACACCCCGCTGCCGCTGTCTTACGCGCTGGTGCCGAAGGACGGCCGGCCGACCATCTTCATTGATCACCGCAAACTGTCGAACTCCACGCGCGTCCATCTCGAGCAATCCGCCGATGTCGAGGAGCCGGCTGCGCTGACGCCGAAACTGACCGAGCTGGCGCAGCGCGGCGCCGCGATCGCCCTGGACAGCGCGACGGCGGCGGACGCGCTGACGCGTTTGATTGGCGCCGCCGGCGGCAAGCCGGTGCGCGGCAACGATCCGGTGAGCCTCCTGAAGGCGGTGAAGAACATCACGGAGATCGAAGGCACCCGCACGGCACACCAGCGCGACGCGGTGGCGCTGGCGCGTTTCCTCGCCTGGATCGACCGCGAAGCACCGTCAGGCGCGCTGACGGAGATCGACGCGGTCGAGGCGCTTGAGACGTTCCGCCGCCAAACCTGCGCGCTGAAGGATGTGTCGTTCCCGACCATTGCCGGCACCGGGCCGAACGGCGCCATCGTGCATTATCGCGTCACGCGCAAGAGCAACCGGCGGATCTCGCCCGGCGATCTCCTGCTTATCGATTCCGGGGCGCAATATGAAGACGGCACCACGGACGTCACCCGCACCATCCTGATCGGCAAGCCCACGGAAGAAATGCGCGACCGCTTCACCCGCGTGTTGCGCGGCCACATCGCGATCGCGCGCGCGATCTTCCCCGACGGCACCACCGGCGCGCAGCTCGACACGTTAGCCCGCCAATATCTATGGCAGGCCGGCATCGATTTCGAGCACGGCACCGGCCATGGCGTCGGCAGCTATCTCTCGGTGCATGAAGGCCCCGCGCGTATCTCAAAGCTCGGCACCACGCCGCTGAAGCGCGGCATGATCCTGTCCAACGAGCCCGGCTATTATAAAACCGACGCGTATGGCATCCGGATCGAAAATCTCGAGCTTGTAATCGGCACCGATATATCAGGCGCGGAAAAGCCGGCGAACGCGTTCGAGACACTGACGCTGGCGCCGATCGATCGTCGTTTGGTCGACGTGAACATGTTGAGCGAGGCGGAACTCGACTGGCTCAACGCGTACCATGCCCGCGTCAACCGCGAGGTCCGTCCGCATCTCGACGACAATGCCACGAAACTGTGGCTGGATGAAGCGACGGCGCCTTTGAAGTAGCGACCGTCAGGCCGCGCCCTAGTAGTCATCCCCCGCGAAGGCGGGGATCCAGTACGCGGCGGCTTATCCGCATGAAACTCCGGTCTCTGGAATACGGGATCATCCGCTTTCGCGGATGATGACGACTGGGTGTGCGGCGATGGCTGCTCATTAACATGACGGTCCCCGCCTCCCGAAATCGGAATAGCCGCATGCCGAAACGGGCGTATTCGCGCTGAGCGATGACGCTACAGTCTTGGCCTACAACATCGGATCAGGACTCGCATGCATGGCGTGATGGGCAGGCCGCACGGCGCGGCGACGGACCAGGGCATCGCGACATCGAAAATCATGCTGCTGATGCTCGTCGCGATGACGGGCGTGGCGCCGATCTCGCTCTATATGCTGGTCCCGGCGCTACCCGTGCTGGCGACGACCTTCGGGCGCGACATCTCGATCGCGCAGATGACGGTGTCGCTCTACATGGTCGGCATCGCCTGTTCGCAGATCATCATGGGCCCGCTGTCGGACCGGTTCGGGCGTCGTCCGGTGCTGCTCGCGGGCCTCTCTCTGATGGTCGCGGCAAGCGCCGGCTGCATCTTTGCGGAAACGCTGCCACAGCTGATCGCCGCTCGCTTCCTGCAGGCGCTCGGCGGGGCTACCGGCATGGTGGTGAGCCGCGCCATTATCCGCGACCTCTACAGCCGCGACCGCATCAGTTCCATGATCAGTCTGGTGATCGCGGTGATGATGATCGCGCAGATGCTGAGCCCGCTGACCGGCGGGCTGCTGGAGACCGCGTTCGGCTGGCGCGCGATCTTCTATCTCATCACCGCGGCGTCACTGACGATCACGGTCGGCATCGCGCTTGCGCTGCCGGAGACCCGCCGCGACCGCACCGAAGGTGGCGGATTTCGCGGCGATGTCGGCAGTCTCATCAAGAGCCGCGCCTTCGTCGGCTATGTGCTGTGCCAAGTGCTGGCCTCACAGATCATCTTCACCTTTGCCGGCGGCGGCCCTTATATCGTGGTGACGCAGATGGGCCGTACCAGCGCCGAATATGGCGCCTGGTTTGCGACCACGGGCTTTGCTTATCTGATCGGCAATCTCTTCTGCGTGCGCTTCGGGCCGCGTCACTCGCTGGAAAAACTGATCTGGTTCGGGCTGGCGCTGCAACTGACCGGCAGCCTTTTCAACCTCGTCTGGAGTCTCACCGGGCTCAACCAGGCGCCGGCCTGGCTGTTCGGCATCCAGATGATCGTGATGTTTGCCAACGCCTTTGTGATGTCGAATTCGGCGGCTGGCGCGATCAGCGTGCGCCCGGAAGCCGCCGGCACCGCCTCCGGTGCGATGGGATTTCTGCAGATGGGGCTCGGCTCGCTCGTCTCGCAATTCGGCGCCTATCTCGGCGGCCATTCCATCACCACGCTGCCGCTGACGACGGCGATTTTTGTCCTATCGATCGCCTGTGCTTCGACGATGATCTTCCTGGTACCGCGACGGACGGTGGTTGTCAGCGAGGATTTGATCGAGCAGGCGGAGGAGGAAGAATCGGCGATGTTGTGACGTCCACCGCGGCCAAACACTAGAGCGTGATGACTTTTCTCGGATCGTCATCCCGCTCTATCTTTTTGTTTGAGCATGATCTTTTCGGAAAACCGATGCCCACTTTTCCGGATCATGCGCTAAACTGTCATACCTCGCAAAG
>JBJMTR010000414.1:0-5982 GCA_045811565.1 Bradyrhizobium sp. | reverse complement strand
GGATCGGAGAAGGGTTCGTTGACGAGGCTGGCCTGAACGAGCCATGTCATGCGGACTACGCCAATCTCGTTCGCGTTTGCGCCCGCTCGAACATCGTCAGTTCCCAGTCAGCGCGCGACTCGTCGAATTTCAGGATGTACAAGGCTCCGTCGTGGCCCCGGACTTTGACGTAGCGGTAGTCCGACCCATACCATTGATCGAGCGTTTCGAGGACTTCGATCCTACGGCTATCGAAATGAAGCGCCCGGAGCATCGGCGTGCCGCGGTCATCAGGATGGAGCTCGACTTCAATCCGCATGTTCTGCGTCCGTTGATGCGTGACCTGATTGTGGCTCGAGCGAAGATCGTGCGACCGCTGCCAACCCTGTAGGAAGGCGCATAGACTTGCAGGATAACGATCGAAGGGCCGGCTGGGTCCGGCGCCTCGATCACCGCGGCCAGGATGGGCGGGCCGACCACGGAAACTTGGGCAAGAAAAAAGCGACCCGACTGCGCCTCAGCCGATATCGACCGACAGCATCTCTTTCAGCTTGATCACCGCACTATCCGGCGTCGTCAGCACCGGCCGTCCCGAGGCTTCCGCGACGCGCGCTGCCGCCGGCGCCATGCTGTATTGCGCGAGCGCGATCAGGTCGCAGTGGGAGAGCTCGCGTGAGGCTTCCGCGACGAGGCGATCATGTTCTTCGCGGTTGCCGCGGTCGAGCGCGGCCAAGGCACCTTCTGCCAGTTTCGGCACCAACTCGACGGAAGCTGGAAACTCCGGCGGCATCGACGCCAAGGTCGGAGCGAACGTCGAGAGCAAACCGATCCTGCGTCCCCTTGCTGCGGCTTGCTCGATCATCGCTTCGTTGGGTTTTAGCACCGGCATCGGCACGTGCGCCCGGGCGACGGCCTCGATGCAAGGGCCGAAGGCCGAGCAGGTGAAGAGAATCGCGTCGGCACCGGTGCGAACGGCATAACGCCCGAGCGACAGGAAGCGCTCGGTCATTCCTTCGGTGAGCCGGCCATCGCGCGCCAGATCGGCCGACAGGCTGTCGTCGAGCAAATTCATCAGCCGGGCCTCCGGCCAAAGTTTTGCGAACGACGCCTCGATCGGCACGATCGAGTGTTTTAGGGCGTGGATGAGAGCGATGCGCATCTTGCTCGGTCCGGCGGCGCGGCGGTGCTTATGCTCACCTTCCGCGCGTATTTTCGCTTACTTGAACGGAATGGCATACATCAAGCCGCCCTTGCTCCAGGTCGCGTTCAGGCCGCGCTCGAGTTTCAGCGGACTGTTCTTGCCGACGTTGCGCTCAAAAATCTCGGCGTAATTGCCGCCCGCCTTGATGGCCTGCAAGATCCACTTGTTGTCGAGACCGAGCCGCGATCCGAGCTCGCCGGAGGTGCCGAGCAGGCGCTGGATCGCCGGCACGCTCGAGGACTTCGCCATTTCGTCGGCATTGGCCGCGGCGACGCCGAGCTCTTCCGCTTCGATCAGGCCGTAGTGAAGCCAGGTGATGATGTCGCTCCACGCCTCGTCGCCGTTGCGGGTGAACGGGCCCAGCGGTTCCTTGCTGATCGTCTGCGGCAGCACGACGTAGTCCGCCGCGTTCGGCGCCGCCGTGGCCACGGCGCCGGCCAGCGCCGACGCATCCTGGGTCATGGCGTCGCAACGCCCGCCGAAGAACGTCTGGTACATGGTGTCGACGCGATCGAACACCAATGGCTTCCATTCAATCCCGTTGGCGCGTCCGTAGTCGCCGAGCGTCACCTCATGGGTGGTGCCCTGCGCGACGCAAACCGTGGCGCCGTTCAGGCCCTTCAGGTCCTTCACGCCGGCGTCGCGCCTGACGACAAAACCCTGGCCGTCGTAGAAGTTGACCGGCCCCTGGCGCAGGCCGAGCGTGACGCCGCGCAAATACGTCTGCGTCGAATTGCGATAGAGCACGTCGATCTCGCCCGACTGCAACGCGGTGAAGCGGTTCTGTGCCGTGAGCGCGACGTAGCGCACCTTGCTGGCGTCGCCGAGCACGCCCGCCGCCAGTGCGCGGCAGTAGTCGACGTCGAGCCCCTTGTAGTTTCCTTGCGAGTCCGGCGCGGAAAAGCCGGCAAAGCCGGCGCTGACGCCGCAGACGAGTTGGCCGCGCTGCTTGACCGTATCCAGTGTTCCGGCTGTTGCCGCTGAAAACGATGCGGCGAGCAAAGCTGTGGTGATAATGACCCTCTTCATTCCTGTTTCCTCCTAATGACCAACGCTTTTCAATGCACTGTCGACGGCGCGGCCGAGCCTGTCGACGATCGTGTCGATATCGTCAGGCGTCGCGATATAGGGCGGCGCAAGCAGCACATGGTCGCCGCTGCGGCCGTCCACGGTCCCGCCGGCGGGATAGCAGGCAAGGCCGCTTTCGAACGCGGCGGCCTTGATCCGCTGGTTGAGTTTTAGCGCAGGATCGAACGGCGCGCGGCTGGCGCGATCGGCGACCAGCTCGATCGCCTGGAACAGGCCGCGCCCGCGGATATCGCCGACGTGGCGGTGATTGCCGAAGCGCTCGGTCAGCCGCCGCTCCAGATGAGCGCCAAGCTCCTCCACGCGGGCGAGCAGATGCTCTTCGCTGATCACGCGCTGCACCTCGAGCGCCGCCGCGCAGGCAAGAGGGTGCGCGAGATAGGTATGTCCGTGCTGGAAAGCGCCCGAACCCTGCCGGACCGTGTCGATGATGCGCGCGCTCGCGAGCATCGCACCGATCGGCTGATAGCCGCCGCCGAGCCCCTTGGCGATGGCCTGGATGTCCGGCGCAATGTCTTCCTGTTGCCAGGCATGAAGCGTTCCGGTGCGGCCCATACCGCACATCACCTCGTCGAGGATCACGAGCGCGCCGTGCCGGTTGCAGATATCCCTGATAGCGCGGAAGTAACCCTCCGGAGCCGGCACGCACCCGGCGGTGGCGCCGACCACGGGCTCGGCGATGAACGCCGCCACGGTCTCGGGGCCGAGGCGCTGGAATTCCGCCTCCAGCTCGGCAGCCAGCCGGGCCACGAAATCGGACTCCGATTCATTGTCGCGCTTTTCACGATACGCAAAAGCCGGCGTCACGTGGCTGAACGCCGAGGACAGCAGCGGCGCATACGGTTCGCGCCGCCACGCGTTGCCGCCTGCCGCCAAGGCGCCGAGCGTATTGCCGTGATAGCTCTGGCGACGCGCGATGAAGTTTTGGCGCCGCGGCTGGCCGCTCTCGATGAAATATTGCCGCGCCAATTTGATGCTGGCTTCGATCGCTTCCGATCCGCCGCTGACGAAATAGGCATAGGCGAGGCCACCGGGCTCATCACCGACGAGCTTGTCGGCCAGCGCCTCCGCCGGCTCCGACGAGAAGAAAGCCGTGTGGGCGTACGCGAGCTTTGCCATCTGCCGCGACATGGCTTCGAGCACGCGCGGATGCTGATGTCCGAGACAAGAGACGGCGGCGCCCCCGGACGCATCGAGAATCCTTCGGCCACCCTCGGCTATCAGCCATACGCCGTCGCCGCCAATGGCCTTGGGCGGCGTTTCACGCAGGCTTCGGTGCAGCACGCGACTGGAGCGAGCGCCCATATCGATCAACCTTTCTCGGCAACATATTGCGACATCGAAGCCAGACGAGCCTCGGTCTCCTCGAGGCGCCGCTTCGCGCCGGCGCCGCCCAGTGCAAAGGTGACGGCGGCCAGCGACTGCGCGATGGCGATGGCGCCAGTCAGGCTCGGAAAGAATCCCGGCGAAGAGGCCGCCTCGAACAGCAGCAAATGGTCGGCACCCTCGGCCATCGGCGCGGCAGCCGTGTCCGCGATCGCGATCAGCGTGGCCCTGGCGCGATGCGCCGCGCGCGCCGACAGCACGCTCGCCGTGGAATACGGTGCAAACCCGATGGCGACCACCGCATCGCCGGCGCGGAAGGCGCCGAGATCGAGATCCTCTGGCCCCGAGCCGCCGACCAGCCGCACCGCGTCGGGCCGGAACAAGCGAAGTTGGTAGTTGAGCAATTCCGCAACGCTGCGGCAGCTGCGAAAGCCGGCAATCCAGATCCGTTGCGCCGTGTGCAGCGTCCTCGCAGCGCCGGCCACCGAGCCGGGGGAGATGCGTACAAGACCTGCGGCTTCAGCCTCCAACTTGTCGGCGACCAGCATCACGTCAGCGTTGGGGCCGTGGCGCCGACCGCGGGTGCGGGCGGAGAAAGGCGAGGATTGTTCGGGCCGCCGCGCCTCGGTCAAGGCGGCGCGCAGATCGTCCCAACCCGAATAGCCCAACGCCTTCGCCAGCCGGGTGAAGGAGGCAGGATCGGCCCCTGCCACGGCGGCCAGTTCGCGCATTGAACGCGTGGTGGCGTCATAATCATTGGCCGCGACAAACCGGCCGACTTGCCGCAGCCGCATCGGCAGCGACGGCAGGGCGCTGCAGAGCTCGTTGAGGGGCGAGGATTTCGACTGCGGCTGGGCCATGAAACATATGTTGCATAAATTACCATTTGGTGCAACATATGAAACGCGCACCCAGCGCATAGCCGAAGATCGCTGCTGTCCGAAGGATCCTTGTGCTGTGACGATATCCACGCCCGAACGCCCGCGCCGCAGGCAATTGCGCTTTTCTTTGAGCCACGAGCGCCTGTCCGGGCTGCTCTGGCAGATCGTGGTGGTGGGGATCGCGGTCGCGATCGTCGCCTGGCTCTGGTCGAACGCCATTCATAATCTATCGGTGCGCCGGATCTCGACCGGCTTCGCCTTCCTCGGCCGCGAGGCCGGGATGCCGATCGCCGACACCTGGCTCGCCTACAGCCCGAAAAATACCTATCTGCGCGCGTTCCTCGTCGGCATCGTCAATACACTGCGCGTCGCCGCGATCGGCATCGTGCTGGCGACCGTGGTCGGGACGCTGGTCGGCATCGCGCGGCTGTCTTCGAATTGGCTGTTGTCGCGGCTGGCAGCTATCTATGTCGAAGTGCTGCGGGACGTTCCGCTGCTGCTGCAGCTGCTGTTCTGGTATGTGCTGATGCAGGGACTTCCTGCGGCGCGCGCCGCATGGAAGCCGATCGACGGCGTGTACCTCTCCAATCGCGGCCTGGTGCTTCCCTCGATTCCGATCGAGGAAGGAAATCTTTGGGTGATCGGCACGGCCGTGGCCGGGCTGATCGCGCTCTATCTGCTGCGGCGGCGGCTGATTGCGCGGCAGATGCAGGATGGCCAATCGCGTCGGCTCTGGCCCTACGGGTTGATTCTCGTGGTGGGACTGCCGGCGTTGGTGTCGCTTGGCCTCGGCGCATCCTGGACCATCACCATGCCTGAACTGCGCGGCTTCAATTTTGTCGGCGGGCTGACGTTGGCGCCGGAGTATTTCGCGCTTCTGGTGGCGCTCGTCACGTACACGTCTGCCTTTATCGCCGAAATCGTGCGTAGCGGTATCCAGGCCGTGCCCAGCGGCCAATGGGACGCCGCCATGGCGCTCGGACTGCGGCGGAGTTTTGTGCTTCAGCACATTGTGCTGCCGCAGGCGCTCCGAGTCATCATCCCGCCGATGACCAGCCAATATCTCAACCTGACCAAGAATTCCTCGCTGGCCGTCGCGGTCGGCTACCAGGACATCGTGTCGATTGCGAATACCACGCTGAACCAGACCGGCCAGGCCATCGAAGCCATCGCGCTCATCATGTCGGTGTTTTTGACCATCAGCCTCGGTATCAGCTTCTTCATGAATTGGTACAACGCGCGCATCGCGCTGGTGGAGCGCTGAGCCCATGACCTCGATAACGGATGTTCCGGAAAATCCGCTGCCGTTTGGCCGGCCGCGATCGCGCAGGACGGCAAGCGGCCGCGTGATCGCATGGCTGCGCGCCAATCTGTTTTCGTCGATCCCCCAGACCATCATCAGCCTGCTGCTGATTTTGTTGCTGGTGAAGGCGGGCGTGAGCCTCGCGCAGTGGGGTTTTTGGAATGCGATCTGGATAGTTTCGGGAAATGATACGAACGCCTGCCGGG
>JBJMTR010000413.1:0-6282 GCA_045811565.1 Bradyrhizobium sp. | reverse complement strand
CTCGACCGCATCACCAGCGAATTCGAGCAGCGTTCGTCCACCATCGTCGACGGCATCTCCGACCGTACCGAACAGGTGCACGACTCCTTGAAGAATTCCAGCGATTCGCTCTTGCTCGAGCTCGAGCTGCGCAGCGGCGACCTGGTCAGCAAGATCGACGACGCCGGCAACCGGCTGGCGGACCAGATTCTCACCTCCGGCGACAAGGCGAGCGAGGCGCTCGACGTCACCGTGAATTCGCTGGTCTCCAGGATGGTGAGCCAGACCGAGACCGCGCAAGACTCGCTCTCGCTGCAGATGAGCGCGTTCGACGAACTGGTGAAGAACCAGGGCGCCGAACTCGCGGAAAAGTTCGCCCGCGACAGCGGCACGCTCGGCGCGCTGATCACCCGCCATATCTCGGAATTCGACCGGACCGTGAAAACCTTCGGCGGCGAGATCGTCGATCGCATGGGCCAGCGCACCCAGGACATCGCCACCAGCCTGAAGAACTACGTCGACACATTCGACAACCGCCTCACGATCAACGGCGGAGAGATCACGGCCTCCCTGGACCAGCGCCTGCTGCAATTCGAAACCACGCTTGGAAGCCGCGTGACCAATCTCGACGCCGCGCTCGACGACAAGCTGAACTCCTTCGACACCACGCTCGGTGGCAGGATCAATTCCCTCGACACTTCACTAGAGAACCGGCTCGGCTCGCTGGACAGCACGCTCGGCGGCCGGATCCAGTGGCTGGACGAGTCGATCGACGGCCGCCTCAAGTCGCTCGAACTGAGCTTCGATACCCGCGCCCGGTCCGTCACCGAAACCATCGACGGCCGCCTCGGCACGCTGGCGTCATCGCTGACGGACGGCGCCGCGCAGGCGATCCAGTCGATCGACTCGCGGTTTGGGATGCTCAGCACGACGCTGACCGATGGCACCGCACAGGCGATCGCCGCGGTCGATCACCGCATCGCCAATGTCACGGAAACCATAGATGGCCGCACCGCCCACCTGACCGACACCATCTCGGCCCGGTTCCTGGAAATCCATCAGGGCATCGAGACGCGGGTCGGCGCCGTCGCGAACGATATCGACATGCGCGTCGCGCAGTTCGAGGACCTGGTTGGCTCGCGCGTCGAAGCGGTTGCGGGCCGTATCGAAAGCAGCGGCCGGCGAGCCAGTGAAGATCTCATGGCGCGCGCTGAAATGTTGTCGAGCGGTATCAAGTCTCACGTCGAGGATGCCGAGCGCTCGCTGACCAACCTCGTGGTCAATACCAGCGAAACCATCCAGACCGGCGCGCGGACCGCCCAACAGACATTGCTGTCGGTTTCCTCCGATGTCGGCGCGCAGCTCAAGCTGACTTCGACCGAAGTGGAAGGCGCGCTCACCGCCGTCGGCACCACTGCCGCCAACTCGATCCTGAGCAGCGCCCGCGATGCGCAAGCGACGCTGGTGACGGCTTCCACCGATGTCGCGTCCCAGATCAAATCGCTGTCCGCCGACGTCGAGCGTACGCTCCAGGCCGCCGGCTCGGTAACCGCCGCCTCGGTCCTATCAGGCGCGCGGGAAGCCCAGACCACCCTGGTCGCCGCATCCGCGGATGCTGCTAGCCAGGTCAAGTCGCTGGCGGCCGACGTCGAACGTTCGTTGTCGATCGCCGGCACCGCGACCGCGGAAACGATCACGGCTAGTGCGCGCGAGGCGCAGAGCACGCTGGTGACGGCCTCCACCGATGCCGCCAACCAGGTCAAATCGCTGTCCGCCGACGTGGAGCGCTCGCTGTCGATGGCCGGCAGCGCCACCGCCGAAGCGATCACCGCGGGCGCGCGCGAGGCCCAGAACACGCTGATCACCGCGTCCGCGGATGCGACAGGCCATGTCAAGTCGCTGGCTGCCGACGTCGAGCGTTCGCTGTCGATGGCGGGCAATGCCACCGCCGAGGCGATTACGGCAGGTGCGCGCGAAGCACAAAGTACGCTGATCACCGCATCTTCGGACGCGGCCAACCACGTCAAGTCGCTGGCGATGGATGTCGAGCGCACCCTGACCGCGGTCGGCGCCGATACCGCCGCTTCAATCCTCCGCAGCGCGCGCGAAGCCCAGACCTCGTTCACTGCGACCTCCGCCGACACGGCGAGCCAGATCAAGGCGCTCTCGTCCGAGATCGAACGTTCGCTCGGCGCGGTCACCGCAAATACCACCGACAACATCCAGACCTCGGCGCAAAATGCGCAGAGCGCGCTGGTCGCCGCCGCCAACGAAGTCAGCACCAAGGTCAAGACGACCTCCGCCGACATCGAGCGTTCGGTTCTCGCGGCCTCGAGCGCATTCGGCTCGACGATGACCGGCAAGACCGACGAAATCGTCACCTATGTGCAGCAGCAAACCGATCGCCTGTCGCAGATGGTCGACAGCCGGCGCGGCTCGCTGGTCGAGGCGCTCACCGCCAAGACCACCCAACTCGCAACCGACATGGATCGGGTCACTACCGATGCGCTGAAGTCAATCGAGACCCGAGGCCAGGCCTTCTCGCAATCGATGTCGACCCACGGTACCGAAGTTGCCCGCAACATCACTTCCGCCGGCGATCTCGCGACCGGTGCGGTCGCCAAGTCGCTGAAGGACCTCGAGCAGGCCTCGCGGTCGGCCATCGACCAGTCGCGCCAAGTATCGATCGCGGCGGTGACCGAAATGCAGGAGACCAGCAAGATCCTGCGTACCGACACCGTGGCGCTGTTCGAGCGGCTGCGCGAAGGCAACATCCTGTTGCAGGAAGTGCTGACCGGCGCTCACGACAACCTCAACTCGCTGGAGCGTGCGCTGGTCACCCGCGTCGCCGACTTCGTGTCCGCGATGAACGACGTCACCTCACGCAACGGGGTTGCGACCCAGACGCTGGAGGACCAGCTCTCTGTCTTCAACGCCAAGACAGCGAAGGCGCTGGAAGACCTCGGCTCGCTATCGACCCAGTTCGAAAGCCACGGCAAGGCGCTGGTCGAGGCCGCGGCCGTGGTCGAGCAAAGCAATAGCAACACCTCCGCCTCGCTCGCCGAGCGCAAGGAGACGCTGGAATCGCTGATAACAACCATCGATCTCAGGACCACCGATCTCGATCAGCGGCTGTCGCGGTTTACCGGCCTGCTCGATGAATCGCTTGCCGCGGCCGAAGAGCGCGCCCGCGACATTGCCCGCGTGGTGGCGGAAACCGCCGGCGCGGGCTCGGCGGCGATCAGCCGCCAGTTCGAAGCGGTCCGTGCTGCAGCCGAAAACGAGCGGCAGCACACGCTGGATGCCATGAGCGAGTTGTACCAGCAGAGTACCCACGAAACCGATTCGATGTTCAAGGAATCGACCGAGAAGTTCTCGGCGATGGTGCAGACCATGAAGCAGATGGCCGCAGAAATGCACAACGAGCTCGAAGCGACCCGCAACGAGCTGCGCCGGGGCGTCCTGGAAATGCCGCAGGAGGCCGCCGAAAACACCGCGCAGATGCGCAAGGTGATCGTCGACCAGATCGAGGCGCTGGCCGAACTGAACCGGATCGTCGCGCATCACGGCCGTGGTCTTGATGTCGTCAGCGGAAACCGTGCCGGCGCGCAGCGCCAGGAAGAGCCTCTGATGGCGGTCGCCAGCGGCCGTGGCGACGCGCGTATGCGCGATACCGGCGGCAGCGCATCAACCCTGCCGCCGCCGGATTTGGGCATGCCGACCTCGCGCCGCACCGAAGCGCCGCCGGTCAGCCCCGCGAACTCGGATGACGGACGCGATGGCTGGCTGTCCGACCTTCTCAACCGCACCGACGCCGGCAGCGCGACCGGGCGCGAGGTCCCGCGCAACCGAGCGCCGCAGCAGGCCTCCCCCAATCCACTGGAATCGCTGTCGCTCGACATCGGACGGCTGATGGATCGCAATCTCGCGGCCGAGATGTGGGATCGCTATCAGCGCGGCGAGAACAAGGCTTTCTCAAAGCGGCTTTATACGCCTGCCGGCCAAAAGGCCTTCGATGAAGTCGCCCGCAAATACCGCGCCGACCGCAGTTTCAAGCAGACGGTCGACCGCTATATCACCGAGTTCGAGCGCCTGCTCGACGAGGTCGCGCGCGAAGATCGCGGGCCCCAAGCCCTGCGCGGCCACCTCACCTCGGAGACTGGCCTCGTCTACACCCTGCTCGCGCATGCGGCGGGACGGCTGGGGTAGTAGTTTCAACTTCAAGCTCACCACGAAAAAACGGAGGCCTCGCAGCCTCCGTTTTGTTTTGACCGGTCCGGGTCGCGAATGCGCAAGAACGGCTATCAGATAACTTGCTGGACAGGCTGGGGCTCGGCTTAGCGCAGCCCAATCCGCCAGTGTTTGCCGGTACCCTAATAAGCGCCCCGTTCTTCTCGCGCGCTTACTGCCGCTTCCGCTCGCTCGCCGCGGGCGCCGGCCTGGGTGTCTCCGCCGGCGCGGCGTTGTTGCTGTTGCCGGCGCCGAACAACAGCCGCGTCGGGTTGCGATCGAGGTTGTTCACGGCGCGGCTGATATCGCCAAGGGTCCGGCGACCATCGGACATCAGCGCGCCCGATCGCTTGTCGAAATCCTCAGCCAGTTCGCGGATCGACTTCACCATCAGATTCAATTCGCCGCCGGCATTGCCACCCGCGATCGTGTTGAGGCCGAGCATGAGATTGTCGGCCCTGCCTATCACGCCATCGACCTTGAGCATGACGTTATCGATCTTCTCGGAATTGCGCGCCAGCGCCGCGGTGAAGGTCTCGAGATTTCTCAGCGAGTTTTTGACGGATTCCTGATTGTCGGCGACGATCCGGTTGACGTTTTGCAGCGTGCTGCGGATCGCTTCAGTGACGTCCTGCAGCGCGTTCGGATCGGCGGTCAGTATCGGAATGCCGTCCTCATCGAGGGGAACGGCGGGGGCCGCTTCCTCGCCGCCCTTCAGTGAGATCGCCGCCACGCCGGTAAGCCCCTGGAATTCCAGCCCGACGAGCGTGTCCTTGCGGATCGGGGCGTTGTTCTCGACCATCGCCAGTGCGACGACACGACGCGGATTGTCGAGTTTAACAGAGATGACTTCCCCTATCCTGATACCGTTGAAGTTGACGCTGCCGCCATTGCGCAGGCCCGACGCCGGGCCCTCGAACACGACCCGGAGCGCACTGCGCTGCTTGGTGGTGTGCAGGCTCTGGAACCAGAGCACGAAACCCAAGGCGGCGGCGATCACCGCCAGCGTGAAGGCTCCGATCAGGACGTAATTCGCCCGCGTTTCCATCAATTACCCCGGTTACTCTCTTTTTTGAGCATGATCTGTTCCGAAAACCGCTACCCACTTTTCGCGATCGAGCTCTAGCCGATCACCGCGCGGGCGCGCTTGCCGTGGAAATATTGCCGTAGCCACGGATGCTGCGAGGCCTGCATGTCGGCAATCGATCCTGCTGCAATGATCTTGCCGTTCCCCAAGACCGCAATGCGGTCGCACGCGGTATAAAGACTATCGAGATCGTGCGTTACCATGAAAACGGTCAGCCCCAAAGTGCGCTGCAGGGTGCGCACCAGCTCGTCGAAGTCGCCCGCGCCGATCGGATCGAGGCCCGAGGTTGGCTCGTCGAGGAACACCAGTTCCGGATCGAGCGCGAGCGCGCGCGCCAGCGCCACGCGCTTGACCATGCCGCCGGAAAGTTCCGCCGGATAGCGGTCGGCGACCTCGGGTCGCAAGCCCACCATGCCGAGCTTGGCCACCATGATTTCGTCGAGCAGCCGCTGCGAGACGTTGAGATATTCGCGTACCGGAAACTGGATGTTCTGCCGCACGGTGAGCGAGGAAAACAGTGCGCCCTGCTGGAACAGGATGCCCCAGCGCCGCTCGATACCGCGCCGCTCCTTGGCGTCGGCGGCGTCGAGATCGACGCCGAACACCTCGATGCGTCCGGCTACCTTGGGCACGAGCCCGATGATGGTGCGCGTCAGCACGGATTTGCCGGCGCCGGACGGGCCGACGAAGCCCAAAATCTCGCCGCGCTTCACATCGAGGTTGAGCCCGTCGAGCACGCGCGTCTTGCCGAACTGCACGGTGATGTCGCGGATCCGGATGATGGCGTCCGATGGTTGCACCGCCATGGTCACATTCCGATCGATGCAAAGAAAATCGCGAACACGCCATCCATGACGATGACGAAGAAGATTCCCTTCACCACCGACGACGTCGTGTGCTGCCCGAGCGATTCAGCGCTGCCCCGCACCGCGAGGCCCTCGACGCAGGCGACGATGCCGATCACCGCGGCCATCACCGGCGCCTTG
>JBJMTR010000412.1:0-8046 GCA_045811565.1 Bradyrhizobium sp. | reverse complement strand
GGCCATTTCCGGGGCCGAAAGGCGGATTGCCGGAATCGGGTCCTGGTGGCCTCTAATCGCCAAAAACCACCGCGTGCCCGAATGCCGCCCGGGAGGCCTGCGACCGCGCGAGCGCCGGTGAAAGCGAATATCATCATGCCGCTACGACGGATTACATCGTGACGTCGCGTCCGCCACACCGTCGATGATTCAGGCCCGCTCCGACCCTCGTTTGGCTTAACTAATTCAGCCTATTACCGCCTGGCATTACGGCTTTAGATCAAAGGCTAGCCGCCACCAAAAACTCAGCTGCCAGCGAGAATTTCTCGCAAGTGACCCACGCTGGCAGACGGGCCGTGTCGTCAGAATGGAATATCGTCATCCATGTCATTGTTACGGGCACCGGCAGCGACTGGGCGGCGCGGCGCGCTGGTCGGCCCGCCCGAACCGAAGTCGGCCCCGGAATCGTCGGATCCGAAGCTGCCACCGCCGCCACGGCCGTCAAGCATCGTGAGGTTGGAGTTGAAGCCCTGCAGGACGACTTCGGTCGAATATTTCTCGACCCCGCTCTGGTCGGTCCATTTGCGGGTCTGCAACTGACCCTCGATGTACACCTTGGCGCCCTTTTTCAGATATTGCTCGGCGACCTTGCAGAGCCCTTCGTTGAAGATGACGACGCGATGCCACTCGGTCTTTTCCTTGCGCTCGCCGGTCGCCTTGTCACGCCAACTGTCGGAGGTCGCGATGCTCAGATTGGCGATCGGCCGGCCATCTTGCGTCCGCCGGATTTCAGGATCCTTGCCGAGATTACCGACCAAAATCACCTTGTTTACGCTTCCCGCCATCGCCGCTCTCCACTCAAAATCACTGGCAAGATTATACTTGCCTCGCCGGACATCCGGCCGCCGGTTTCAGTTTTCGCCAATTACCTGGGACATTGCCGACGACCCTATACGCTCGTCCGTACCACTGACTTAGCGATCCGTCGGCAACGCCTTGGTTATCCACATATAGCATTTCTGCCGGAGCGTTCCAGTTTTGTTCCATACGATGTGGATGACACATAGAGCAGTAGTTCGATCATTTTGCGATGGGAATGGAACCCGACGCGCGCCATCTATTTTGGAGATATCCTAATCTAATCATTAACTTGTGTTAGTTGCACTTCACCGGCGAGTGTTGCATTTCGGCGACGGCATTTCAGGTTGAAATCGCGTATACGCTAATTTCACGGCGCGGCGCTCGCGCCCGGATTGATAAAGCGCTTCGGGACCAACGATAAGCGAACATGAACTGGGGATACGGAGATACCACGATGAAAAAGTTATTGCTTGGTAGTGTTGCTCTGATTGCACTGGCTGCTCCTGCAGCGGCGGCTGATCTCGCTGCGCGTCCTTACACCAAGGCGCCACCGCCGCCAATCGCCGCCGTCTACGATTGGACCGGCTTCTATATCGGCGCCAATGGGGGCTGGGGATCAACCCGCAAGTGCTGGGACTCGGTCGATCCGGCTCTGCTCATCGGTGCTGAAGGCTGTCATGACGCGACCGGCGGGGTCGCCGGTGGTCAGATCGGCTATCGCTGGCAGTCTGGCACCTGGGTGTTCGGCGTCGAAGGACAGGGTAACTGGGCTGATTTGAGGGGCAGCAACGCGAGCCTAATCTTCCCGGGCTTCACTAACCAGTCGAAGATCGACGCCTTCGGCCTTTTGACTGGCCAGATCGGCTACGCCGCCAACAACGTGCTGTTCTACGTCAAGGGCGGTGCTGCAGTCACCGCCGATCGCTTCCGGATTTTTGATGCCACGGGTGCTGTCGCCGGTACCACCGGTGACGATACCCGCTGGGGCGGCACCGTCGGCGCAGGCCTCGAATTTGGCTTCGCTCCGAACTGGTCGGTTGGGGTCGAATACGATCACCTGTTCATGCAGGATCGTACCGTTACCTTCACCGTACCGGGCACCAGCGTGTTCTTTGGTGCCGATCGTATCAGCCAGGACGTCGATCTCGTCACCGTCCGCGTCAACTACCGCTGGGGCGGCCCGCTGATTGCGAAGTACTGATCGCGATTTGGTCCCGAACATCAGGGAAAAGGCCGGCCCCGTGCCGGCCTTTTCTATTTTGACCTCTTTATTTTTGACGCTGCGGCGGATAGCCGATCTCACCGGCAATGACCTGCACTTATCGGAAGAACGGTTCCCGACCCGAGCGACGCGACCGTGAAAACAAACCGTTGATGATTCGCCGACAGCACTGGAATTATCGGCGCGTTCTTCCTATGTTCCAGCATCACCCATCGGCGCTTGATCCCGGCACGCCCGGCGATGCGCGCCTAAACGCGGCGCGAGCCACGCGCCTGGAAATGCCGATATGGATGAAGTGCTCAGGGCGAAGCGCCAACAAACCGCCGGCTCCTCAACGCGCGCGATAATCATCCGCGGCGCACGCGAACACAACCTCAAGAACATCGATGTCGAGATCCCGCGCGATAAGCTCGTGGTCTTCACCGGCCTGTCCGGCTCCGGCAAGTCGTCGCTGGCCTTCGACACCATCTACGCGGAGGGGCAGCGGCGTTACGTCGAATCGCTGTCGGCCTATGCGCGTCAGTTCCTGGAGATGATGCAGAAGCCGGATGTCGACCAGATCGACGGCCTGTCGCCCGCGATTTCGATCGAGCAGAAAACCACCTCGAAGAATCCGCGCTCCACCGTCGGCACCGTCACCGAGATCTACGACTACATGCGCCTGCTCTGGGCCCGGGTCGGCGTGCCCTACTCGCCCGCCACGGGTCTTCCGATCGAGAGCCAGATCGTCTCGCAGATGGTCGACCGCGTGCTGGCGCTCCCTGAAGGCACCCGGCTCTATTTGCTGGCGCCCGTCGTGCGCGGCCGCAAGGGCGAATACAAGAAGGAGCTCGCCGAATATCTCAAGAAGGGGTTTCAGCGCGTCAAGATCGATGGCGTATTCTACGAGCTAGCCGACGCGCCGACGCTGGACAAGAAGTTCCCGCACGACATCGACGTGGTCGTGGATCGCATCGTGGTCCGATCGGACATCGGCCAGCGCCTGGCGGAGAGCTTTGAGACCGCGCTAAAACTCGCCGACGGGCTCGCGGTGATCGAATACGCCGATGTGCCGGCGGCTGCGACCGAGGAGAAGAAGTCGGACAAGAAGACGGCAAAAATTCACGACAAGAGCGGGCCGGAACGTATCCTGTTCTCGGAAAAATTTGCCTGCCCGGTTTCCGGCTTCACCATTCCCGAAATCGAGCCGCGGCTGTTCTCGTTCAATAACCCCTATGGCGCCTGCCCGGCCTGCGGCGGGCTTGGCGTCGAGCAGCACATCGACGAGGACCTGGTCATTCCCGACAAGGAATTGACGTTACGCAAGGGGGCGATTGCGCCCTGGGCGAAATCATCGTCGCCCTATTACATCCAGACGCTGACCGCGCTCGGCAAATTCTACAAGTTCACGCTCGACGCCAAATGGAAGGATTTGCCGAAGAAGACGCAAGCGGCGATCCTGCACGGCTCTGGCGACGACGAGATCAAATTCTCCTATGAGGACGGCGTCCGCTCCTACGACACCAAAAAACCGTTCGAGGGCGTGATCACCAACATCAACCGCCGCTATCGCGAGACCGAGAGCGAATGGGCGCGCGAGGAACTGGCAAAGTATTTTTCGGACATCCCCTGCGCCGCCTGCAACGGCTATCGGCTGAAGCCGGAGGCGCTGTGCGTCAAGATCGGCGGCAAGCATATCGGCGAGATCTCCGATCTGTCGGTCAAGCTCGCCGGCGAATGGTTCGAGAGCGTGCCGAAAGCGCTCAACGCGCAGCAGAACGAGATCGCCGCGCGTGTGCTGAAGGAAATCCGCGAGCGGCTGTCATTCCTGCTCGACGTCGGCTTGAACTACCTTACCCTGTCGCGCGCCTCGGGCACGCTGTCCGGCGGCGAAAGCCAGCGCATCCGCCTCGCCTCCCAGATCGGCTCGGGGCTAACAGGCGTGCTCTATGTGCTCGACGAGCCCTCGATCGGCCTGCACCAGCGTGACAATGCGCGGTTACTCGAGACGCTGAAGCGGCTGCGCGACCTTGGCAACACCGTCATCGTGGTCGAGCATGACGAGGACGCCATTCGCCTCGCCGATCATGTGCTCGACATCGGCCCCGGCGCCGGGATGCATGGCGGCCATATCGTCGCGCAAGGCACGCCCGCCGACATCATGCGCAATCCGAAATCGCTGACCGGCAAATATCTGACCGGTGAGCTCTCCGTCCCCGTTCCCGAGCGGCGGCCGCCGAACCATCGCCGCACCATCAAGGTTGTCAACGCCCGCGGCAACAATCTGAAAAACGTCTCCGCCGAGATCCCGCTCGGATTGTTCACATGCGTCACCGGCGTTTCCGGCGGCGGCAAGTCGACGCTGCTGATCGACACCCTCTATCGCGCGATCGCGCGCAAGCTCAACAACGCCAGCGAAGGCGCCGCACCCCATGACCGCATTGAGGGGCTCGAGCATATCGACAAGATCATCGATATCGATCAGTCGCCGATCGGCCGTACCCCACGCTCGAATCCTGCGACCTACACCGGCGCGTTCACGCCGATCCGCGAATGGTTCGCTGGCCTGCCTGAGGCCAAGGCGCGCGGCTACGAGCCCGGACGCTTCTCGTTCAACGTCAAGGGCGGCCGCTGCGAGGCCTGCCAGGGGGACGGCGTCATCAAGATCGAGATGCACTTTTTGCCCGACGTCTACGTCACCTGCGACACCTGCAAGGGCAAGCGTTACAATCGCGAGACGTTGGAGGTGCTGTTCAAGGGCAAGTCGATCGCCGACGTGCTCGACATGACCGTGGAAGAGGCCGCCGAATTCTTCAAGGCGGTGCCGCGCGTGCGGGAAACTTTCAAGACGCTGCACCGCGTCGGCCTCGACTATATCCACGTCGGCCAGCAGGCCACCACGCTCTCCGGCGGCGAAGCCCAGCGCGTCAAGCTGGCGAAAGAACTCTCAAAGCGCGCCACCGGCCGCACGCTCTATATTCTCGACGAGCCGACTACCGGCCTGCACTTCCACGACGTCGCAAAACTTCTCGAAGTGCTGCACGAATTGGTTGCGCAGGGCAACACAGTGGTGGTGATCGAGCACAACCTCGAGGTGATCAAGACCGCCGACTGGGTGATCGACCTCGGCCCCGAAGGCGGCGACGGCGGCGGCGAAATCGTCGCCTGGGGCCCGCCGGAAGATATCGTCAAGGCACCGCGGAGTTATACGGGGAAGTTTCTGGCGCCGGTGCTGGCGAAGGTGAGGAAGGCCCGGAAGAGTAGGGCTAGCGAGGCGGCGGAGTAGTCCCGCTCGAATGTAATGCCCTACTCCCTCGTCATCTTCGACCTCGATGGCACGCTCGCCGACAGCTTTCCGTGGTTCTTGCGCAACGTCAACGACGTCGCCGACCGCTTCGGCTTCCGCCGTATTGCGGAGGCGGATGTCGAAGCGCTGCGCCATGCCGATGCGCGCGAAATCCTCGCGCGGCTTGAGCTGCCGTTGTGGAAATTGCCTGTCATTGCCCGCCACATGCGGCGGTTGAAGGCCCGGCACGTCGTCGACATTGCCCTGTTCCCTGGCACTACCACGATGCTACGCTCGCTCACGGATGGCGGCTTGCGCCTTGCCCTGGTCAGTTCGGACACTGAAGCGAATGCGCGCCGGCAACTCGGTGAAGCCGCCGCGCTGTTTTCCTATTTTGATTGCGGCGCCTCGATTTTCGGCAAGGCGGCCAAATTCCGCCGGGTTGCAAAGCGCGCGGGCGTCACCACCGCAGAGGTCATCGCAATCGGCGACGAGTTCCGCGACATCGAAGCGGCGCGTGTGGCCGGCATCGCTTGTGGCGCTGTGACGTGGGGATACGCGGCCCCGAAAGCACTGCAAGCGCTTGGACCCGATCTGGTGTTCGATCGAATGGAAGATGTTGTACGCAACTTGGTTGCGAGCGAGCGCCGTGCAGCGGAGTAGTCACTCCGTGATCGCCGCCTCGACAAATTGCGCCCTCGCAGAACTCCCGCATTGCGCGGTAATGGTTCGTCTGTTCGCCGGTCACCGGCTCCAGTCCATATTTTGATAAGAGTAGCGCTCGTAGGCAGCATAGCGCAGGGTACTCTGCCGCCTCACCGCCTTATCAAGCGGCGCGATACGCGTCGCTATACGCCCTACAGGCTCATGCCGCATCGGCGGGCCTGACGCGCCTGGCAATCTCCGCGCCCTTCTCCCGCTCGACCACGCCGATGTCGTACTGGCCCTGCAGGTCCAGCCAGAACTGCGCGCTATTGCCGAAGTAGCGGCCGAGCCGTACGGCGGTGTCGGCCGTAATCGCGCGACGAAAGTTGAGGATATCAGTGATACGGCCGGACGGAACGCCGATATCGAGGGACAGCCGGTTGGCGCTGAGTTTGCGCGCCGCCATTTCGCGTTTCAACAAGCGGCCTGGATGTACAACGGGAGCCATGTTCAACCTCTGTGATAATCCACGATTTCGACCTCGTAGGCCGTCGCCCCTGCGAAATTCGAAGCAAATATGCCAGCGGTCGTTGACCGTCATCGCCCATTGGTCTCTGCGATCGCCCTTGAGCTTGTGCAGGCCGACACTCTTTAACGGACTCAGATCGCTGAGCGATTTCGCAACATTCTACGCCAGCAACAAATCAATGGCGGCTTCGAAATTCAGCCCGCGAAACTTGTTCGGCCGCTCGCCATTCCAGACCTTGCGCGCTGCGGAATTCCGCCACGACCTGATCATGGCATGCACATACTACGGCAAACGGTGAGCTGCAAGTGGCCGACGATGCCCGGTCACTCCGTGATCGCCGCCTCGACAAACTGCGCCGGATCATTGCAAAACTCGCGCATCACCCGGTAGTGATCCGTCCGTTCGACGGTCACCGGCTCCAGCCCGTATTTCGACAACCGCAATAGCGTCGCGCCGGGATAGGTCATCAGCATCGGTGAATGCGTGGCCATGATGATCTGGCAATGACCTATAGTCTCCATCCGCCGCATCAGTTTTAGAAATTCGACCTGGCGCGAGGGCGACAGCGCCGATTCTGGTTCGTCGAAGATGAAGATGCCTTGGCGCTGGCAGCGCTCATTGAAGAAGCGCAAGAAGCCTTCGCCGTGCGAGTACGAGAGGAAGTCAGGCGGGGGGCCGCCGCTTCCCGGTTCACGCGCCGCTTCGTCCAGATATCGCGCCACCGAAAAGAAGCTCTCCGCCCGAAAAAACCAGCCGTTGGTGATCTTCGGCAGCCAGCTTGCGCGAAGCGCCGTCGACAATTCCCCGCCCATCACTTCGAGTGCGTTGGAATGATCGACCGTCATATAACCCTTGCCGCCGCCGGCTTCGTTATAGCCGGCAAGCACGGCGATGCCTTCCAGCAGGGTTGATTTGCCGGTCCCGTTTTCGCCGACGATGATCGTGATGGCTCGATTGAAACTCAGCTCGAAATCATCGCGCAGCAAAGGCAGGCAGAATGGATAGGCCTCGCGGTCGAATATCCGCGACGGATCCAGCCAGATGCGCCTGAGGTAGGGCGCCGGCATGTTGATCGGGCGGTTGCGTCTTGAGGCCATATCCCTCGGATCCAATAGCGGAGGCGGTAGAAAGCCAGCACACCGAGCTGTGCCACAGTCTTTGGAACGTAACAAGAACAATTTAACGCACAAATCGTGCTCCGCCCTCGGATGCTGACATGGCGCGGCGGAGTTACGGAAGCGCACCAGCGCTGCCATTTGCCGGAGTGTCTGGCTACACCCCCTCCTCGCCCACCACTTCCAACACCAATTCCATCGTCATCAGCACCGGATTGTCGCCGCGCACCAGTGTCCCTTCGGCGATGCCACCGAGATAATCGACCAGCGCGACATCGAGCTCGGCCTCCAGCATGCCGTCGGCGCTGGGAGCGATCGTGCCGGACCGCACGGCGAGCTCGGTTGCGAATGGCACCACGTTACAGCCATCGGCGAAGCACGCGCCGACGGTAGAGCCGACGCCGCCATGCACCCGCGCGTGCAGGATTCC
>JBJMTR010000411.1:0-2524 GCA_045811565.1 Bradyrhizobium sp. | reverse complement strand
TACGATATACGGGCCGACCAAACCTGCCGAATATTTGGCCGAAAGAAATATTGACCAAGAAATTTGCTCGCCGCTTCGTGATCGGCGCGCCCCGTTAATAATCCGCTCCTGCCCCGCATATCGCGACCTGGCTTTGCTTTTCTGGACGCCGAAGATGTTTAATAGTGGCGGCATGAAGTGGAGATGCCCATGACGACAGCTATCTTGCGCGGCCACACTGCATTGGTGACCGGAGGGTCTCGCGGAATCGGCGCCGCCATCGTACGGACGCTGGCTGAGGCGGGCGCCGCGATTGCCATCAACTATCATGAGCGCGGGGTTGAGACGAATGCGCTGGTCAAGGACATCGCCGCAGCGGGCGGACGCGCAATCGCTGTCGGTGCGGACGTCTCGCAAGCCGATGCGGTGGTACAGATGGTTCGGCAAGCAAACGCCGAACTTGGCCCAATCGATATTCTCGTCAACAACGCCGGCATCGCGATTACCCGCGGCGTCGACGATCTCACGGAAGCCGATTTCGATCGAACCATCGCGGTGAACTTGAAGTCGGTGTTTCTGTGCACGCAAGCGGTGCTGCCGATGATGCGATCCAAAAAATGGGGCCGCATCGTCAACATCTCATCGGGCGCGGCCAGAGGCGCCGGCGCCATCGGGCCGCACTACAATGCCTCGAAAGCCGGGATCGAAGGGCTGACCCGTGGCTATGCCGCGCGTCTCGTCAAGGAAGGCATCACCGTCAATGCGGTGGCGCCCTCGCTGATCGAAACCGACATGATGAAGGGCCAGGAAAATCTCGTCAGCCGGATTCCCTTGGGCCGCTTCGGCAAGGCCGACGAGGTCGCGCAGGCCGTGATGATGCTGCTCGGCAATCCCTACATGACCGGACAGACCGTGGCGATGAGCGGCGGCATGGCATTCAATTGACGATGGCCGGCTTTCGGCGCGGAGATCGAAGACTGTTCGCGGAAGGCGCGCGGTCGCCACGCCGGATTCCAGGCGCACGGAAATCGACGAAAGGACGCAGAAGATCCCGGTTGAGGACGTGCCAAAATGCTGTGACTTCAGTGGCATAAGCTTTCTTCCGCAGGGACGTTTGACAGCCCGCCCCCAAAAACCGTTTGATCGGGGTCAAGTATGGGAAAAACTGTCCAAAGCAGGATACCGGGAATCGCGAACCGGCGGCTCCTGGTCGAGATGTGGGAAAGTCATGCCGCCATCCGCGAACCCGGCCCAGGAGCGTATGTCCCGCCCCAGGCGGGTCCGGCTGAATGGCGGAATGAGCTGCGAGGCAGCCTTTCGCCTCATCGCGTCCGGATGCCTTGAGGACGTTGCACAAAACCATAAACCGACATGTGCCGGCGATCCCACTGCGCTGCATCACATGCGTGTTGCGCTGACGCGGCTGCGCGCCGCGATATCGTTCTTTTCTCCGATCGTGGCGGATGATGAATGGACGCGCCTGAAATCCGAATTGAAATGGCTCAATGGATATCTCGGCGCGACGCGCGATCTCGACGTCGCGATCGACAATTGCCGGGACCCGGCCGAAGAACGGTCGTTCAGGCCGGCGCGGGTCGAGAGCCAGCGGCGCTTGAAGGATGCACTTAGGTCCGACAGATACCAGCGGTGGTTCAAGGAGCTATCCGATTGGGTCGACAATGGCCCATGGTCGGCAAGCCAGGATGCGCGTTCGGCACGGCTGCGCGCGTCTCCGAGTTCGGTGTATCACGCACGCAAATTGGCCCGATGGCGCAAGAAGCTCGTCACGCAAAGCCACGGCGTGCAACGCATGGGCAAGCACAAACGGCATCGGCTCCGGCTTGCAAGCAAGCGGCTGCGCTATGCCATCGAATTCTCCGAAGGAACGCTCGCAAAGCACGACTTCTCGCAATGGCGCACCACCATGAAACAGCTACGCAAGGCGCAGCAAATTCTCGGCGAACTGAATGACGCCGAAATCCACCGCTCGCTGGCGACAGGTCTGGAGCACCCTCGGGAGAACGTCTCGGGCCACGATCCAGAACATGCGAAACTCTCCGACAGCAGGAAAAAACACCGGCTGCTTCGGCGGGCTGCGATCGTCTATCGAAAGATCGCGGGCTGAACACCTTGCCTGCGCTGTGGCGCCGGCATCCGTTCCGGTCGCGTGAAACCGATCTCACATCACGTGGAGTTCACTTTCCTCAAGCCTCACGCTATATATTATGTCCGTCATTTAAACCAGGAGGAGCATATTGTGGATGATCGATCTGTCCTTCAACCAGCCCCGCCGCAGGGCAGCGTACTGATCGCCGGCGTCGGTACCTCGCACGGTCTGGGCGCCGCCATCGCGCGTCGTTTCGCGGCTGGCGGCTATCCGGTCGCGATTGCCGGACGGAACGCCGACAAGCTCGCCGCCACCGCCTCGGAACTCTCCTCTGCCGGGGCGAAGGTCATCCATGTTGTCGGCGACGCCTCGAAAGCGGCCGACGTCGCGCGTTTCGTCGCGGCCGCCCAGGAGCTCGCGCCGTTGGCGGTCGCTGTC
>JBJMTR010000410.1:0-1880 GCA_045811565.1 Bradyrhizobium sp. | reverse complement strand
CAATGTCGGCCCCAACGAGGCGAATGCCCTCGCCCGTCCCATCGGCTTTGCGGCCGACGGGGATGATCCGCAAGTTCCGTGAACCCGCGGCGTCGATCACCTCTGACGAACAATCATGGTCGGCTGAAACCACCGCTGCACCGCCTGGCGCCACGAGATCGCGGAACAGCCGCAGCTTTGCGGCGAGGTAATGCGCGACATCAGGGTGATAATCCATGTGGTCGCGCGACAGGTTCGTAAACCCGCCGGCGGCGATGCGCACGCCATCGAGCCTAAACTGGTCGAGGCCGTGCGATGAGGCTTCAAACGCCAGATGCGTGACGCCGTCGCCGGCGATCTCGTCGAGCTGCCGATGCAGCGCGATCGGGTCCGGCGTCGTTAGCGAGCCGTAGACCGTGCGCTTCGGCGACACCAGCCCGATGGTGCCGATGCTGGCGGAAGCATGACCAAGCCGCTGCCAAATCTGGCACGTAAAGGCAGCGACCGACGTCTTGCCGCTGGTGCCCGTCACCGCCGCGATGGTCTGGGGCTGCCGCGGGAAAAATCTCGCCGCGGCGAGTGCGAGCGCTTGGCGCGGATTGGGCGTCACGACAAAGGCCACGCCGGCGCAGCCCGTCGGCGCATGGTCGGCCGCGACCGCAACTGCACCAGCGCTCATCGCTGAATCGATGAAGCGTGAACCGTCGGTCTTGCTGCCGGCAAGCGCGAAAAACAGATCGCCCGGCTTTACCGTGCGGCTATCAACCGCAAGGCCGGTGACCACGACTGCTTCCGCTTGCGGGTCGATCGTGGCGTCATCGCTGAAGAGCTCGCGAAGTCTCATGATCTTCCGGTCTGGCCGGCGCGACCCGCGCCCCGTCCGTACGCCTTACTGGGTTGTCTTCGATGCCGCAAGAATAAGGCGGTCGGACGGCGGCAAATCGAACCGCGGCTCGACGCCCAAAAGCGGCGCGATGCGTGCGATAACCTTGCCGCCGGTCGGAACCGCGTTCCAGCCCGAGGTTATAAAGCCGTGGGTTTCCGGCAGCGCCTTCGGTTCATCCAGCATGACCAGCAACTGATACTGCGGATTATCGGCCGGAATGATGGCGGTGAACGAGTTCAGCACCTGCTTCTTGGAGTAACGCCCATTGACGACCTTCTCTGAAGTGCCGGTCTTGCCGCCGATATAATAGCCCTTCACGTCGGCCTGCTTTGCGGTTCCGATCTCGGCGTTCAGCCGCATCAGATAGCGCATCTTCTCCGAGGTCTCGGGCTTGATCACTTTCCTGGCGATCGCCTTGGCTTCTTCCTCCGAGCGCTTGAGGAAAGTCGGCGGAATCAGGTAGCCACCATTGACGACCGCGTTGATGCCCATCACCGCCTGCAGCGGCGCGACCGCGATGCCGTGGCCGAAGGCAATGGTGATGGTGTTGAGTTCGCTCCAGCGCTTCGGCACGATCGGCGAGGCGCTCTCGGGCAGTTCGGTGCGCAGCCGGTCCATCTGGCCGAGCTTCTTCAGGAAGGCCTTGTGCGCCTCGACGCCTTGCCCCATCGCGATTCTCGCCGCGCCGACATTCGAGGAGAAGGTGAACACTTCGGACAGCGAGATCGAACGCCCCAGCGGATGGGTGTCGTGAATGGCGAATTTTCCGAAGTGCAGCGCGCCGCGCGCGTCGTACATCGTGTTGAGCGTGGCCTTGCCGGAATCCAGCGCCATCGCCAGCGTCAGCGCCTTGAACGTCGAGCCCATCTCGAACACGCCTGTCGTCAGGCGGTTGATGCGATCGGGATCGTGCGCTTCCTTCGGGTTGTTCGGATCGAAATCGGGCAGCGACACCAGCGCCACGATCTCGCCGGTCTTGACATTGGAGACGAGGCCGGACGCGGCCTTGGCCTTG
>JBJMTR010000409.1:0-5641 GCA_045811565.1 Bradyrhizobium sp. | reverse complement strand
TCGCGCTGGCTGTCCTGCAGCGCGTCGATGAAATCGGCGAACCATTGCTGGATGGTGTGGCCGCAGATTTTCGCCATCATCCCCTCCCAGCGCATCCGCCGCTCGGACAATGGCATCGCAATCGCGGTCGCAATGCTGCGCGCGATGCCGTCGATCTCGTGCGGATTGACAAGCAGCGCGGTGTCGAGCTCATTGGCGGCGCCGGCGAATTTCGACAGGACCAGCACGCCGGGATCGGCGGGATTTTGCGCCGCGACATATTCCTTGGCGACGAGATTCATGCCGTCCTGCAACGGCGTCACCACGCCGACCTGCGCGGTGCGGTAGAGGCCCGCGAGCACGGCTTGGCCAAAACCCTTGTTGAGATAGCGGATCGGGGTCCAATCGACCTCGCCATGAATGCCGTTGACGTCGGTGACGAGCTTGGCGACCTCGCTCTGCAAATTGCCGTAGGCCTCGATCCCGCCACGCGACGGCGTTGCGATCTGCAGCAGCGACATCGTGCGCTTCAGCGACGGATGCAGCGTCCACATGCGGTCGAAGGCTTTGATGCGGTTGATCAGGCCCTTTGAATAATCCAGCCGGTCGACACCGATCGCCAGCCTTTCGCCATTCAGGCTGCGCCGCAGCCGCGACACGTCCGGATGGGTCATCGCCTTGGTGGCCAATTGGGCGAATTTCTCGGGATCGATGCCGATCGGAAACACCGCGGCGCGCGTCTTGCCATAGCGCGAAGTGATGAAGCCGCCACGCACCGGGAGCTGCATGTCAGACTGGATGTATGAGAGGAAGTTCTCGCAATCCTCATCGGTCTGGAAGCCGATCAGATCACAGGCCAGCATCGCCTCGATCAATTCGCGATGGTGCGGCACGCCGCCGATCACGGCGCGCGCGGGCCATGGCGTGTGCAGGAAGAAGCCGATCGGCTGGGTGACGCCGAGGTCGCGCAGTTCGGCGCCGAGCGCGAGGAAATGATAGTCCTGGATCCAAAACGCAGAGTCCGGCTTTTGGAAGCGCAGCAGCGCACGCGCCATGAAGGCGTTGACTTCGCGATAGCTGACATAATCTTCTTGCGATGCGCGGATCAGATCGGCGCGCGAATGCAGCGCCGGCCACAGCGCCGAATTGGCGAAGCCTTCGTAGTAACCGCCATAATGCGCGGCCGGCAGGTCGAGCATTGCCAGCGCGCCCGCACCGAGCGCTTCAATTTCGGCGAATGGTTCCTTCTGGTTCCCGTCGCGAACCCGGCCGCTGGAACCGACCCAAATGGCGCCGGATTTCTCCACTACCGGCAATAAAGCCGCCGCCAGCCCCCCCGTCATAGGCTCATTGGCTTTTCCGCGGGCGAGACGGTTTGAAACGACGACGAGGTTCACCAGGTCCCCTCCTGTTGGACGCGCGCGTATTAACAGCCATTCATCAATATGGTTCCTCGCCACCGTTTCTCCGAATTGAAACCAAATTCGGGCCGAACCCGATGGAACCCGGCGTCAACTCACAAAAAGAAAATTTTTCGCGAGGGAACGTTCGCCGGGCCAGTGAATTCGAGGGATTCGCGTCGTAATTGGAAGAAATCCGAACCCAATTATTTCGGCGCGGTATCTTTTTCATCGTCCAGCAGATGGGCCAGGAATTCCCGGACGTCGCTCGGCGCATCGAAATGGCCGGCTACGCCCTTGGCGCGTCGACCAACAGAAAATGCCAGCCCATCGAGATCAGGCATGATTGCGAACACCGATTCGTCGGTAACGTCATCGCCGATGAAGAAAGGACGGCGGCCTTTGAACGGTTCGTGCATCATCAGCTCCTGCACGCCAGTCGCCTTGGTGAAGCCGGAATGCTTGATCTCGCAGACCTGCTTTCCCGGCAGCACTTCGATAGGCGCGTTCGGCAGATCGGCGCGGATCAGCGACACCGCTTCGTATATCGCCTTCTCGGCATGCGGCGCGAGCCGATAGTGCAGCGCCAGCGAATAACCCTTATCTTCCAGCAGAATGCCCGGGCTCAATTTGGCGATCGCAGCCAGGCGGCGTTTCAACTCCTTGTCCAGCGGCGGGGCGTGGGCGGCGACTGCCTCGCTGTCAGTCTCGAGCCGCATTTCCGCGCCATGGCCGCCGACGGCAGGAAACAGGTCCGGCGCAAAGATCAAATCGATATCGTTGAGCGAGCGGCCGCTGACCAGCGCCAGCGCGCCGTTGGTTCGCTTCAGCAGACGGTTGAGGGTTTTCGCCAGGCCCGGTGGCACCCAGACTTCGCGCGGCGTCGGCGCAAAATCGATCAAGGTGCCGTCGACGTCGAGCAGGACGGCTGTTTCGCTCAAATGCGGCACCAGCGACCGCGGCACTGGAACGGTTTCCAGCGTCGCATCATCTTCCGGCGATAACTCTTCTTCCAATGCCATTTCAACCAGATCCTCTGTCATCTCATCCTACTCCACAGATGCAAGCGGCCGGGCGACGGATTCGAGCGATTTTCGCTCGGCGGCGACGCAGCAGCGCCACGCGACGATGGCCGCCACGACCATCAAAGCCGACCCAAGAAGGTAGCCGGCGAATACGCTATTGCGCGATCCGGTATCGATCAGCGCACCGAACAAAGCGGGCCCAATGACGCCGCCAATTCCGGTCCCTACCGCATAAAACAGCGCGATCGCCAGCGCCCGCACCTCCAGCGGAAAGGTCTCGCTGACGGTCAGATAGGCGGCGCTCGCGGCGGGCGAGGCAAAGAAGAAGATCACCATCCAGGCGATCGTTTGGCTCTGCGCGCTCAAGGCGCCGATCGAGAACAGATAGCCCGATACCGCAAGCAGAATGCCTGACACGCCGTAGGTCAGCGCGATCATCACGCGGCGTCCCAGCGTGTCGAACAAGCGGCCCAGCAGCAACGGCCCCAGGAAATTCCCCGCCGCGAACGGCAGGATGTACCACCCGACGTGATTTGCGGGGATGCCGAAGAAATCGGTCAGCACCAGCGCGAACGTGAAGAAGATCGCGTTATAGAAAAACGCCTGGGCTGCCATCAGCACAAGTCCCACCAGCGAACGCTGGCGATAGGCGACGAACAAGGTTTGCGCCACTTCGCGCAGCGGGGTATGGCTGCGCATCCGCAATCTGATCTTCGGCAGAACCTGTCCGCTCGTTTGGTCGTGCGCCTGCCCGGTCACCGATCGCTCGATGTCGTCGACGATCGCATGCGCCTCGTCGGGGCGGCCATGAATCATCAACCAGCGCGGGCTTTCCGGAATCCACATCCGCATCACGAACACGACGAGGCCAAGAATGGCGCCCGTAAAATAGGCGAGCCGCCAGCCATGGTCGGGATTCATCACGGTGGGATCGAGCAGCAGGATCGCACTCACTGCGCCGAGCGCAGCGCCGATCCAGAAGCTGCCGTTGATCACCAGATCGGTCCAGCCGCGGTAGCGCGCCGGCACCAGTTCCTGAATGGTCGAATTGATCGCGGTATATTCGCCGCCGATGCCGGCCCCGGTCAAGAAGCGAAACAGCGCGTAGCTCGCGACATTCCACGACAGCGCGGTGGCGGCGGTCGCGGTGAGATAGAGGGCGAGCGTGATGAAAAACAGTTTCTTGCGCCCGATCCGGTCGGTCAGCCAGCCGAAGCCGAGCGCGCCGAGTACGGCGCCGGCGAGATAGGCACTATTGGAAAATCCGATATCGAAATTGGAAAATTGCAGCGTTGGGCTTTCCTTCAGCGCGCCGGACAGCGAACCCGCGAGCGTGACCTCGAGGCCATCGAGGATCCAGGTGATTCCAAGCGCCAACACCACCCGCGTATGAAAGCCGCTCCAATACAGATTGTCGAGCCGCACGGGAATGGAGGTTTCAATGATGCGCCCATTGTCTTGCATAGACGCGCGGGCGTCATGCTGTAATGCAAGACTGCGCTGTATCGCCTGCAGATCCATTCGATTAATGAGAAAACACCCCCGGACGCCATGCGCCCCAAGTTTCCCATTCCCAAAATTGCGGCAAACAGAATGCCCGCCACTATCGACAACGCCGATGGAGCGTGAGGGTTCCCGCAATGCGGTATAGGAACCGGATCGCGATCGTGGTCGTTTTCCGCCGATAATATCGGGAGTTGACCATGGTATCGCGTCACAAAACTGCCACGCGCAAACCCGCACGAAAAACCGCGGGACGGAAAGCGACGACGGCGCGCAGAAATACCGGCGCGAGGAAAGCCCGAGCCAAAAAGGCACCGCCAAAACGCTGGTCGCAGCGCGTCACGCAGGAAAGCGACGCGCTTGATCTCAAGCGCGGTGTGTTCAAGCTGACAAGCGCGAAGAAAATCGCAAGCTCGCTAAAACGCTCGGCCGAGCACAGCTCGCGCCGCAAGACCGGTGCCTATCGCTCGGCGCTGTCGATGCTGACCTTCTACATCAACCGCGCCGGCAAGACCTTGCCGAAAACGCAACGCGAGCGGCTGGAGCGCGCCAAGATCGAGTTGAAGCATCAGTTCGGGCGGGAGTGACATCTCTCGCGTCATCTCGGCGAAAGCCGGGACCCATACGTCGCGGCCATGGTGAAAGGCACGCGGGCAGATAATTCTCAAACAACAAGCCATCGTGGTTCTGGGTCCCGGCTCAAGGCCGGGACGACAGTGGATAATTTTCAGGCCGCCCTGATGTTCGCCATGAAGCGGTCGAGCTCTTCGCGCAGGCGGGTGCTTTCGGCCGACAGCGAGCGCGCGGAGCTAAGCACCTCTTCGGATGCCGAACCGGTTTCGGTAGCGCCGCGATTGACCTGCATGACCCTGGCGGCGGCTTCCTCGGTGCCTTGCGCGACGTTCTGCACGTTGCGTGCGATTTCCTGCGTCGCCGAGCTCTGCTGCTCGACGGCGCTCGCAATCGTGGACGCAATGTCCGAGATCTGGCCGATGGTGCCGCCGATCTCCTTGATGGCGGCCACCGATTCCTGTGTCGCGCCCTGCATGCCCGAGATGTGATTGGAAATCTCGTCGGTCGCCTTCGCGGTCTGGCTGGCGAGTGATTTCACCTCGGAGGCGACCACCGCAAAGCCGCGGCCGGCATCGCCGGCGCGCGCGGCCTCGATTGTCGCGTTCAGCGCCAGGAGATTGGTCTGCTCGGCAATCGCGGTGATCAGCTTGACCACGTCACCGATCTCCTGCGCGGCGACCGAAAGTTTGCCGATGCGGGCATCTGTCTCTTCGGCCTGGCGCACGGCGGCATCCGCAATCCGGCTGGATTCCTTGACGCGACGTCCGATCTCGTCGACGGAAGCGGAAAGCTCTTCCGTGGCAGAGGCCACCGACTGCATGTTGCTGGAAGCTTCTTCCGAGGCGCCGGCAACCTGGCTGGAGAGATTTTGGGTGGTTTCCGCCGTCCGCGTCAGCGTGTCCGCCGCCGTTTCGAGCTGTACAGCCGAGGCCGACACGTTCGAAACGATCGAGCCCACCGCCGCCTCGAATTCATCGGCAAAGCGGATCAATTCGGCACGGCGCGCCGCGCTGCTCGCCTTGTTGTGCGCCTCTTGCGTCGCGGCATCGCGCTCGGCCTTGGCGACGGCCTGAACCTTGAATTCTTCCACGGCGCTCGCCATCTCGCCGAGTTCGTCCTTGCGCCCAAGGCCCGGCAGCACGACGTCGAAATTGCCGGCAG
>JBJMTR010000408.1:0-9528 GCA_045811565.1 Bradyrhizobium sp. | reverse complement strand
GTTGATGAAGCCGGGTCCGGCGACCTCGACCGAGGCAACCAGATCGTCCGCGCGGAGCTTTTCTGCGATCTTCTCGGCGAGATCGCGCGGCTTTGCCTTCGCTTCCCTGGCGAGAACCATCGCGGCATTGGTCGCCATGTCGCCATGCGTGGCGTCGCGCGGTGGCTCGACGACGACGCGTGAGAAATCGACGTTGGCGGGCCAGTTGCCCTCGGTCGCAAGCGTGGCGCAAATCGCGTGCACGCGCGCCAGAACATCGGCAAAAAGATGCGGTGAAGTTAGTTTGTCGGCCATGATGGGCCGCCGCCTAACGCAAATCCGGGGTCGAGTCAAAAAGCCTTTGATGCTCGATCAGGGCAAAGCGGTCGGTCATCCCGGCAATGAAATTGCCGATCCGCCTGGCCCGTTGTTGGGCATCCGTCTCGCGCTCGGTGCCTTCGATCCATTCGGGCGGCAGATCGCCGGGCGATTTCTGGTAGCGCGCGAACAGGTCGAACAGGATCTGCTCGGCCTCGCTCATCACCCGCATCACCCGTTCGTGACGATACATCCTCGCTTTCAGGAACGTCTTGACCTCCGCCTCCTCCTCCGCGACAGCAGGCGGAAACGCGATCAGCGGCTGATGGTATTGGCGCACGTCATGGGCGGATTGCGGTTTTGCGTCCTGCAGACGCTTCCTTGCCTCGGAGAAGACCGCGCTGATCAGGTATGAAATCAGTTCGCGCACCAACTCCGCGCCGCGCCTGACGTCATCGATCCCCGGATAATGCGCGTCGATCTCAGCGGTGATCGCCGCGATCAGCGGCACGGCCTTGAGGTCATCGACCCTAAACAGCCCGGCGCGCAGGCCGTCGTCGATGTCATGGGCATCATAGGCGATGTCGTCGGCAAACGCCGCGACCTGGGCTTCGAGAGACGCAAAACTCCAGAGCTCCAGATCGTACTTGCGGTTGAAATCGGAAATGCCGACGGGGATACCGCTCTCCACGTACCGCCCCGCCGGTGCCCCGCTCCGCTCGCTGAGCGGACCGTTGTGCTTGACGATGCCCTCGAGCGATTCCCAGCTCAAATTGAGGCCGTCGAATTCGGGATAACGATGCTCCAGCGCGGTTAGCACGCGCAACGTCTGCGCGTTGTGATCGAACCCGCCATGGGCCTTCAGGCAGTTGTCCAGCGCCCGCTCGCCGGCATGGCCGAACGGCGGGTGGCCGAGGTCATGCGCCAGCGCCAGCGTTTCCGTCAGGTCCTCGTCGAGACCAAGCTGCCGGGCCAGGGCGCGGGCGATCTGCGCCACCTCCAGCGAATGGGTCAACCGGGTGCGGTAATGATCGCCTTCGTGGAACACGAAGACCTGGGTTTTGTGCTTGAGCCGCCGGAACGCGGTGGAATGGATCACCCGGTCGCAATCGCGCCGGAACGGGCTGCGGGTCTTGCTCGGCGGCTCCGCGAACAGCCGTCCGCGGCTGCGATCGGGGTCGCAGGCATAAAGCGCGCGAGGGGCAGCCATTCCGACCGACACGGTTTTTTTAGTCCTTATCCATTTGATTCCGCTCACATCCACACTTAACTATGTCGCATGCCGATACCAAATGAATTGGGTATGACGGGCGCTCCGGAGACACCTAATGACCACCACCGCTGTCACCATCACAGAGCGGGCGGCCCGCCGGATCGGGCAAATCCTCAAGACCGAGGGTGACGGTGCCATGCTGCGCATCTCCGTCGAGGGCGGTGGCTGTTCCGGTTTCCAGTACAAATTCGACGTCGATCGCGCCAGGTCCGAGGACGATCTGGTGATTTCCCGCGAGGACGCCGTGGTGCTGGTCGATCCGGCATCGGTGCCGTTCCTTACCGGATCCGAGGTCGATTTCGTCGACGATCTGATCGGCGCATCGTTCCGCGTGGTCAACCCGAACGCCACCGCCTCCTGCGGCTGCGGTACCAGCTTTTCGATTTGAGTTGACAGAGTTCGTCAACGGCCGGCGAACAGCGCCAGCGCGTTGCCGTGAGCGATTTTTGCGGCGACGTCCGGGGGAAGCTGATTGAGCCAGGCGCGGTAGCCCGCCATGAGGTCGCCATAGGTCGCCCAGCGCTCCGCGATCCAGGTGTCGGAGCCGAGCAGGAAGCGGTCTGGATATTGCTCGAACAGCGCGCGCCATTCCGCCGTGAGTTTCCCGGTCCCATCGACAATGCCACTGCGGTAGGACAACTCGCCCCAGAGCTTTGGATACTTGGACAGCATCGCCGAGACGCGTTCGGTCGGCAGGCCAAAACCGGTATGCGCCCAGATGATCCGGGCTCGCGGATTGTGCCGCATCAGTATCTCGACCGCCTCCTCGTCAGCATGCGCGTGCAGATAGAGATCGTGGTCGACCGCAAAATCGACGGTCTTCTTCACCCATTCATTTTCCGCCGATCTCCCTGAGAGATGAAATTCGCCAATGCCGCGGTAGTAACCGCGTTTGAACTCGTCCCTTACGAGGTCGAAGATGACGGGATCGGCGAACCACGTGCCAATGTCGGCGCGGACCCGGTACGGCCGGACGAACGGCACGACCCGAAGGTCAGCCTTTGCCTCCATCAGCGCATGGGTTCCGGCATTGGGACGGCTGGTCGCGAGGATGCCGGTCACGCGATGCTTCCGAAACAGCGCCAGCACGTCCTCGATCTGCAAATAGGGCTTCGGTTCCCAATTGTAATGCAGATGCGCGTCGAAGATTTCGATGGGCTCGGCCGCGAACATCCGATCGCCAGCGCCGGCGAGCCATGCGATCGCGAACAAGACGCCTCCCACAGCGAACCGCAGCGCCGGTCCCGGCAACATTACTCCGCCGCCACCACATGCGGCCGTTCGGCCTCGCCGGCTTCCTCGTGCGGTTCGAGCCTGCGCTTGAGGCGGCGATCGAGGCGATCGAGATAAATGTAGATCACCGGCGTAATGAACAGCGTCAGCAATTGCGAGAGGCAGAGACCGCCGACGACCGCAACGCCGAGCGGTTGACGCAGTTCGGCACCGGCCCCGGCTCCGATCGCAATCGGCAGCGTGCCGAAGATCGCCGCGAACGTCGTCATCATGATCGGACGGAAACGCAACAATGCGGCCTCTCGGATCGCGTGTTCGGCGCTCAAGCCGACGCGGCGGCGCTCGATCGCGAAATCGACCATCATGATCGCATTCTTCTTCACGATGCCGACCAGCATCACGATGCCGATCATCGCAATCACCGACATCTCCATGCCGAACAGCATCAGGGTGAGGATCGCTCCAATGCCTGCTGACGGCAGGCCAGAGATGATGGTGATCGGGTGGATGAAGCTCTCGTAGAGGATGCCGAGGATCACGAACGCCGCGAACACGGCGGCGAGGATCAGGATGCCCTGCCCGCGCAGCGAATCCTGAAACACCTGCGCGGTGCCGGAGAAGCCGGTGGCAATTGTCGCCGGCAGGTTCGCGCTCTGCTCGATCGCGGTGATCTGGTCGACCGCATAGCCAAGCGAATAGCCTGGCGCGAGGTTGAAGGAGATCGTCACCGCCGGCTGCTGCCCCTGGTGATTGATCTGCAGCGGCCCGACCGACGGCACCAGCTTCGCGACTGCGCTCAACGGAATCGTCTGGTTGTTCGCCGTCTTCATGTAAAGCTTGGAGAGATCAGACGGATCGACGCGGAACTGCGGCTGCACCTCCAAAATGATCTGGTAGTCATTGGACGGCATGTAGATGGTGCCGACCTGACGCGCGCCATAGGCGTTGTAGAGTTGGTTGCGGACCTGGTCGACGGTCACACCGTAGACGGCAGCCTTCTCGCGGTCGATATCGACGGTCATCTGCGGATTTTTGATGTAGAGATCGGTGGTGACGTCGAGCAGGCCCGGGATCCTTTCGATCCTGTCACGCATCTCGGGCGCCAGCCGGTAGAGTGATTCGGTGTCGCCGCTCTGCATCACATACTGGTACTGGCTTTTCGAGATACGGCCGCCGATATTGAGGTTCTGGATGCCTTGGAAGAAGGCCTGAATGCCCGGAATTTGCTGCGCCTTCGCACGCAGACGCCCGACCACTGCGTTGACATTATCGCGTGTCTTCTTGGGCTTCAGCGCGATGAACAGCCGTCCGTAATTCGCCGTCGGGTTGGGTCCACCGGCACCCACGGTAGAGTTGATGTAGTCGATCGCAGGATCGGACTTCAATATGTCCACGAGCGCCTGCTGCCGAACCTTCATCGCCTCGAAAGAGCTATCTGTGGCAGCTTCCGTCACTCCGATCAGGAAGCCGGTGTCCTCCTGCGGAAAGAAGCCCTTCGGCACGATCATATACAGGTAGATGGTGCCGCCCAGTGTCGCCAGCGTGACGACCAGCATCAGCGCCTTCTTCGCCAGCACCCGATCGAGCGCCCACTCATAGGCGCGCAGCCAGGACTCGAATATCCGTTCGAAAACTCGAAGCACGACATTGGGCTTCCTGGTCTCGTCATGCGCCCGCAACACGCGCGCGCACAGCATCGGCGTCAGCGTCAGCGACACGAAGCCGGAAACGATGATGGCGACCGAGACCGTCACCGCGAATTCGCGGAAGACGCGACCGACGATGCCGCCCATCAGGAGCACCGGGATGAATACCGCGATCAGCGAGAACGTGATCGAGATGATGGTGAATCCGATCTCGCGTGCGCCCTTCAGCGCGGCCTCAAAGGGCCGCATGCCGTGCTCGATATGGCGCACGATGTTTTCCAGCATGACGATGGCGTCGTCGACCACGAAGCCGACCGAAAGGGTCAACGCCAGCAGCGTCATGTTGTTGATGGAATAATCCAGCGCATACATTACGGCACAGGTGCCGAACAGCGAAATCGGAACCGCGAGCGCGGGAATGAATGTCGCGGAAGCCGAGCGCAGGAACAGGAAGATCACCAGAATGACCAGCCCAATCGCTATCAGCAGCGTTTCCTCGACGTCGGCTACCGCCTGACGAATCGAAATCGACCGATCCATCAAAACATTGATTGAGACTGATGGTGGAATCTGCGCACGTAGCGTCGGCAATTTTGCCAGTATGGAATCGACCACCGCCACCGTATTGGCATCCGGCTGCTTCTGGATACCGAGCACGATGGAACGATCGTCGTTCAACCAGCTCGCGATTTTGTCGTTTTCGACGCTGTCGTAGATCCGCGCTACTTCATCCAGCTTGACCGGAGAACCGTTGCGCCAGGCCACTACCACCTGCCGATAATCGACAGCCTTGTCCATCTGGCCCGAGGCCTGCAGCGCCACATCCTGCTTCGGTCCGTTCAGCGTGCCGACCGGCGTCGAAGAGTTCGCGCGCGCCACCGCAGTCCGGATATCTTCAAGCGACAGTCCCCGCGCCGCCGCGGCTTCCGGGTCGGCCTGGACGCGAATGGCAAATTTCTGCGCGCCGTAGACACTGACCTGAGCGACGCCCGGAATTTGCGACACGGTCTGGCCAATGGTGATATCGGCATACTCGTGGACCGTGGAAAGCGGCAGCGTCGATGAGCCGAGCACGACGAACAGCACGGGGAATTCCGCCGGATTCACTTTGCGAAAACTCGGCGGGATCGTCATCTCGATCGGCAGCCGACGCTGCGCGATGGTCAGCGCCGTCTGCACGTCGAGCGCCGCGGCATCGATGTTGCGGTTGAGGTCGAACTGGATGGTGATGACGCTCGTGCCCTGCGACGAGTTCGACGACATCGAGGAGATGCCTGACACCGTCGATAGCTGCCGCTCGATGACGCCGGCCACCGAGGCCGCCATGGTATCGGCGCTCGCGCCGGGCAAGGTCGCGGTCACGGCAATGGTCGGAAAATCCACCTTGGGCAAGGCGGAGACCGGCAACAGACGGAAGCCGAACACGCCGAATGCAATGATCGACGCCGTGATCAGCGTGGTCATCACCGGGCGGCGGATGCAGAGTTCGGAGAGCGTCATGGTTTACGCCCCGGCCTTGCGCGCGCGCGGCTCAACTCGCGACCCGTCCGACAACAGCAACTGGCCGTCGACCACGACGTCCTCGTCGCCCGACAAGCCTTCCGAAATCACCGAAAAGCCCTGGAAGGTGCGATCGACCTTTACCGGCTGCACCCTGGATACGCCGCCCTTGACCACGAATACGTAATTGCCGTTCTGGCTGCGTTGGACCGCGACTGTGGGCACCACGACGGAATCTTCGCTGCGAATGATCAGCTTGCTCTGGACCAGCGTGCCTGGCCACAGCGTTTCATTTGTGTTGCTCATCATGCCGCGCACGGTGACCATCCCGGTGGTCGCGTCCACGGCATTTTCGACCATCGCGACCTTGCCCTCCTCGGAGCGCTGGTGGCCGGGGATGGTTGCGATCACCCTGGACTCGCCTTTTGCCATGGCTTCGCGCAGGTCGACCAGAACGCGTTGCGGAATCGCGAAAGTGACATAGACCGGCGCCATTTGGTTGATCACCGCAAGCGGCATGGTGTCGGCCGGGCGCACGAAATTCCCGACCTTCAGATTGGCGGCGCTGATCCGTCCCGAAAACGGTGCGCGGATCGTGGTGTAGCTTTTCTGGACCCTGAGATTGTCGAGCGCCGATTGATCGGCCTTGATGGTGCCGATCAGGATATCCGATTGCGTCTTGGCGTTATCGACGTTGACTTGTGTGGTCGCACCCTTGGCAACGAGATCGCTATAACGGCGGAGATCGCGCTGCGCGGCCTCGAGCTGCGCCTGATCCCTGACCAGCACGCCTTCGGCCTGCTCGATCTGCGCGTCGATCTGCCGCGAGTCGAGCGTGAACAACAGATCACCCTCGCTGACCTTGGCGCCATCCTCGAAGTGAACCGAAACGATCGTCGTCTCCAGCCGCGATTTCAGCGCGACGCTGGATATCGGCGTCACCGCCCCGATCGCATCGACATCGACCGGCACCGATTTCCGCTCGGCCTTGGCCATTTCGACCGAGACCACGCGCGGGCGCTGCGGCCCCTGGGCGCTGGCGCCACCGCCGATCCAGGACGCACGCGTGACGAAGGCAGCTACGGCAACGATGCCGATGGCGCCTGCAATAAGAATCAGATTACGCTTTTTCATAGCTTTTCACGTCCGCCGGTCCGCAAAGGCCGGGACGACCATAATCTCCCCCCTCATGGCGACTTTTGCGCCTTATTTCTAAACGGTTATCATAGCCCTGCAGCACATGGTATGCCACACCGACGAAATTGTGTGGTGACCATTCCGGACCTTCTCATGCGCATTGCGACGTGGAACGTTAATTCGATCCGGCAGCGGCTCGAGCATCTCCTGATCTGGCTCAAGGAGTGTTCTCCCGACGTCGTGTGTCTGCAGGAGACCAAATGCACGGACGAAGCGTTCCCCCGGCTCGAGATCGAATCGCTCGGCTACAACGTCGTCACCCACGGCCAGAAGACGTTTAACGGCGTCGCGCTGTTGTCAAAGCTGCCGTTCGACGAAACCAAATCGGGCCTCGCCGGCAACGACGAGGACGCCCACGCTCGGTTCCTTGAGGGCGTGGTCACGCACAAGCACGGCGTGCTGCGGATCGCCTGCCTCTATCTGCCCAATGGCAATCCCGTCGGAAGCGACAAATATCCCTACAAACTCAACTGGATGTCGCGGCTTTTTGAATATTCGAAAGAGCGACTTAAGGCGGAGGAGCCGCTGATCCTCGCGGGCGACTTCAACGTCATTCCGGCGGCGCAAGACGTCTACAATCCGGCATCCTGGGTCGAGGACGCCCTGTTCCGCCCGACCACGCGCGAGGCGTTCCAATCGCTGTTGGGGCTGGGGCTGGCCGACGCGCTCCGCACTGTCAGCGACGCGGGCGGCCAATACACCTTCTGGGATTATCAGGCCGGCGCCTGGCAGAAGAATTGGGGCTTGCGGATCGACCATCTCCTGCTGTCGCCGCAGGCCTGCGACCGGCTGATCGATGTCGGGGTCGATAGCTACGTGCGCGGCTGGGAGAAGCCGTCAGACCACGTCCCGGTATGGGCCGATCTGGATTTAGAGGCGGCTTAGAGCGTTTACGCGCCCCGCAAAAACGCGGAGCGAGCGGCAATCAGTACCTGCGGCCACCCTGCACCCATTGCTCGAGCATCTGCAACGCCATGGCGCGATCGTCATCCGAGGCTTTCGCAATCGCGCGGTTGTAGCTTTCCTTGATCCAGACCTCGTCCGGCGCGGCGCTGTCGCGCGCCAATGTCAGCCACATCAGGCCGCGGGCAGCCTGGCGGGGCAGCCGGTCGCCATTGAACAGCATCTGGCCAAGCAGCGCCTGCGCCTGATGCTGGCCCTTCTGGGCGGCAAGGCCGAGCCAGCGTGCGCCATAGCGGAAATCGTCTCGCGAGGCGTCAGGGGTCTTCAGATAGAGCCGGGCCAGATCGTACTGGGCGTCGGCATTGCCGAAATAGGAGGCGGCATAGGAGAACATCTCCCGCGCCCGCTCCGTATCGGCCTTGATCTTGGAATTGGGAATGCCGTTGAGGTAGTAGCGCCCGAGCGCCACAAAGGCATTGGCGACGATCGCCGCCTGCGGCGCCGACGGACTGTCCTCGGCATGCGCATTGGCGATGCGGGTGAAATACTCAAACGCCCGTAAATCGTCCTGGATGACGCCATCACCGTCGGCATACATCCGGCCCAATTTCCACTGCGCGACGGGGTGACCGCCTTCCGCGGCATACTGCAACGAGGTCAGCGAGCTCGTGGACGGGGCGGCAGCCGGCGCGGGAACCGCCCGCTTCAGCGCCGCCGCGGCGCCGGGCTGGCCCGCAACCACCGGAAGTGCCGCGTCCTGCGGATTGACAGGGGCGCCGTCGAATCCGAATCCGGGGCCCGCCACCGGTATGGCCCCTAACAACAACGCAAAAACTATACGCTCATACGTCCGCATAACACTGTTTCTCGTGCGCAGCACCCGGATGGGTTACAGCGCCATCCACCGCCGGCCCAACTTGCTGGGCATATTTCCACAGCGCACCCGATGTATGGTTGGTCTCTCGAGGTGCCCATTTGGTTTTACGTTCGGCGAGCTCGGCGTCGCTCAATTTTACGTTAAGCGTCCCCGCGACGGCATCGATCTCGATGATGTCGCCGTCCCTGAGCAGGGCAATCGGCCCTCCGATGGCAGCTTCCGGCCCAACATGGCCGATGCAGAACCCGCGGGTCGCGCCTGAGAACCGGCCGTCGGTGATGAGCGCAACCTTGCCGCCCATGCCCTGTCCGGTCAGCGCGGCCGTGGTGGAAAGCATTTCCCGCATGCCGGGACCGCCGCGCGGCCCCTCATAGCGGATCACGATGACCTCGCCCTCTTTGTAGGTCTTCTTCTGCACCGCCTCGAAGGCATCCTCTTCGCGATCGAAGCAGCGCGCCGGGCCGGTAAACTTCAAATTCGACATGCCCGCGACCTTCACGATCGCGCCCTCAGGCGCAAGATTTCCCTTCAAGCCGACCACACCGCCAGTCACGGTGATCGGCTTGTCGGCGGGCCGCACCACATCCTGGTGCGGATTCCAT
>JBJMTR010000407.1:0-7628 GCA_045811565.1 Bradyrhizobium sp. | reverse complement strand
CTCCGGATCACGGTATCGCCGATCTGGTCGAGCGCGTCCATTTCGGCGATCGTTTCCTCATCGCCCCCGGCGACCGCAAGGCAGGCGTCGTGAAACGCCTTCCAGGAGATGTAGCCGCGCGCCAACGCCAGCGCGGTGGTCTCGCCGACATGGCGCATGCCGAGCGCATAGATGAAGCGCTCCAGTGGAATCCTCCGCCGATTCTCGATCGCGGTGAACAGGTTGCGGACCGAGGTTTCGCCGTAGCCTTCGATCTCCTCGAGTTTGAACTTGTTGTTGCGCGCGGCCAGCGTGAAGATATCCGCCGGCTCCCTCACCCATCCCTTCTCGAAAAAGAATTCGATCTGCTTTTCGCCGAGCCCATCGATGTCGAAGGCGCGGCGCGAGGCGAACAGTTTCAAGTGCTCGATCTTCTGGAACGGACAGGCGAACTCGCCGGTGCAGCGGGCCCGTGCGCCCTCCTCGCCGGTCGCGGTCTCCTCGCGGACCACATCGGTGTGCAGCGGGCACGGACATTTCTTCGGGAAGCGAAACCCCTTGGCGTTTTTAGGCCGCTTGTCGATCACGACATCGACCACCTGCGGAATGACATCGCCAGCGCGCTGGACGACAACGGTATCGCCGATCCGGATGTCGCGCCCTTCGCGGAGCTGCTCGCCGTGTCCGCCGATGCCCTTGATGTAATCCTCATTGTGCAGCGTGACGTTCTGCACGATGACACCGCCGACGCCGATCGGCTCGAGCTTGCCGACCGGCGTGAACGAACCGGTGCGGCCAACCTGGATTTCGATATCGCGGAGCACGGTCATCGCGCGCTCGGCCGGGAATTTATGCGCGATAGCCCAGCGCGGCGTGCGCGAGACGAAGCCGAGCCGTTCCTGCCAGTCGATGCGATCGACCTTGTAGACGACGCCGTCGATGTCATAGTCGAGGTGCGACCGTTGGGTCTCGATCTCGTGGTGGAAAGCGAGCATTTCCTCGACCGAGTGGCACAGCCTTGTCAGCGGATTGGTCTTGAAGCCGCAGCGCTCGAACCAGCCGATCATGCCGGATTGCGTCGCTTCCGGCATCGCGCTCATCTCGCCCCAGGCGTAGGCGAAGAATCCGAGCGGACGCGAGGCAGTAATACTGGGGTCCTTCTGGCGCAGCGAACCCGCCGCCGAATTGCGCGGATTGGCGAAGATGGTATCGCCGGCAGCCTTCTGCCGCTCATTGAGAGCAAGGAAAGCGTGCTTGGTCATGTAGACCTCGCCGCGCACTTCGCAGATATCAGGCACGCTGCGGCCCTTCAGTCTCTGCGGCACGTCCTCGAGCGTCCGGATGTTTGCAGTGACGTCCTCACCCACCGCACCATCGCCGCGTGTCGCCGCGGTGACGAGCTCGCCACGCTCGTAACGCAGCGACATCGACAGCCCGTCGATCTTCGGCTCGGCGGAAAAATCGATCTTGTCGTCCGTCAGCTTGAGGAACCGCTCGATGCGGCTGACGAAGTCGCGCACATCCTGCTCGGCGAAGGCGTTGTCGAGCGACAGCATCGGCAGCGCATGGCGGACTTTTTTGAAGCGGCCGGAGGGAGCGGCACCGACCTTTTGCGAGGGGGATTCCGAGGTGACGAGATCGGGAAAGCGATCCTCGATTGCGTTGAAGCGCTGGCGCAGCGAATCGTATTCCGCGTCGCTGATAACGGGCGCATCCTCTTGATAGTAGCGCTTGTCGTGTGTCTCGAGTTCCAGCGCTAGCCGCGTGTGCTCGACCTTGGCCTGCGTCTTGGTCAGTTTGGCAACGTCGGGCAGTGCTTTCTTCGCTTTTGCAGCCATGACCGGACGCCGTTACGCCGTTGCCGCGCGCAGGAGCCGTTCTGCCGCTGCCCTCGCTTCGGCCGTAATCTCCGCGCCGGCCAGCATGCGGGCAATTTCTTCGCGGCGGTGATCGGCGGCGAGCGCGTTGACCCGGGTCGCGACGCGTTTGCCCTTGTCGAGCGCGTCCTTTGAGATCAGCAAATGCTGGTCGGCGCGGGCGGCGACCTGCGGCGCATGCGTCACCGCCATCACCTGCACCTTGCCAGCGAGCCGCGCCAGCCGCGCGCCGATGGCGTCGGCCACCGCACCGCCGACGCCAGTGTCGATTTCATCGAACACCAGCGTGGGCGCCGAGCCGCGGTCGGACAGCACCACTTTCAGCGCCAGCAAAAAGCGCGACAGCTCGCCGCCAGAAGCGACCTTCATCAGCGGCCCCGGTCTTGTACCCGGATTGGTCTGCACCCAGAACTCGACGCGGTCGATACCCTGCGGCCCCGGCGATTTGGCATCGCTCTCGACCTGCGTCATGAATTTTGCGCGCTCCAGTTTGAGCGGCGCCAGCTCGGCGTTAACGGCCTTGTTCAGCTTCTCGGCGGATTTGGAGCGGGCTGCGGAAAGTTTAACGGCAGAAGCGCCGTAGCGCTTGTCGGCCTCAGCAGCCGCTGCTTCCAGCCGCTTCAATTGCTCGGCGCCGGCATCGATCAGTGCGACATCGGCGGCATATTTCGTGGCCAGCGCGGCCAAACCATCGACCGGCGTCGAATATTTCCGCGCGGCGGCGCGCAGCGCGAACAGCCGCTCCTCGATACGCTCCAGCTCGGCGGGATCGAAATCGGCCGCGATCAGCGCGGCGTTGAGATGCTGATCGGCTTCTTCCAGCGCGTTGATCGCCACATCGATCGCGTTCACCGCCGGCTCGACCAGGGCCGGCGAGCTTGCGGCACGGCGTTCCAGCCGGCGTACCGCCGCCGAGAGCGCCGGCACCGGCGAATGGGAGCCGCTGATCGCCTCCTGCGCCTCGCGCAGGTCGCCGGCGATCTTCTCACCCTGCATCATGGTGGTGCGGCGTTCGGCAAGCACGGTCTCCTCGCCGTCTTTCGGCGCCAGCGTCTTCAATTCGTCGGCGGCGTGGCGCAGATAGTCGGCCTCGCGGGCGGCGCGCTCCATGCTCGCGCGGTGCTCGTCGAGTGCGGCATTTGTAGCGCGCCGGGCTTCCCACAGCGCTTCCAGCGCGGCCACGTCCTTCTCGAGGCCAGCAAAGGCGTCGAGCAGCCGCCGGTGGGTGGAAGCATCGACCAGCGCGCGCTCGTCATGCTGGCCATGAATCTCGACCAGCGCGGAACCTACCGCCTTCAGGGTCTGCACGCTGATCGCCTGATCGTTGATGAAGGCGCGCGTGCGCCCGTCGGAAAGCTGCACCCGGCGCAGGATCATCTCACCGGTATCTTCGAGGCCGTTTTCGGCAAGGATGGCCGTCGCCGGATGGTCCTTTGGCACCTCGAACGTCGCCGTGACTTGCCCCTGCTCCACTCCATGGCGGACCAGGCCCACGTCCCCGCGGCCGCCGAGCGCCAGCGCGAACGCATCGAGCAGGATGGATTTGCCCGCGCCGGTTTCGCCGGTCAGCACCGCGAGGCCACGGGAGAACTCGATATCGAGCCGTTCGATCAGGACGATGTCACGGATCGACAGACGCGCCAGCATGCGAAGTAAATTCCTAGCCGAGACCCAGTTTCTTGAAGGCTCTGGAAATATAGGAGCCCTGATTCTCGCTCGGCTCGAGACCGCCGGACTTTACTAGATTATAAGCGTCCTTGTACCAGCGGCTGTCAGGAAAATTGTGGCCGAGCACGGCTGCCGCAGTCTGCGCCTCGCCGACGATGCCGATCGCCATGTAGGCCTCGGTCAACCGCGCCAGCGCTTCCTCGACATGGCGGGTGGTCTGATATTGCGTGACCACGGTCTTGAAGCGGTTGATCGCGGCGGTGTAGTCGCGCTTGTCCATATAGTAGCGTCCGACGGCCATCTCGCGGCCGGCGAGCTGGTCGCGCCCGCCTTCAAGCTTGGCCTTGGCGGTGGTGGCGTATTCCGAGGTCGGATATTTGCGCACCACCTCTTCAAGCGCAGCGATTGCCTTCTCGGTGCGGCCCTGGTCGCGGGAAATATCCGGGATCTGGTCGTAATGCGACGCCGCGATCAGATATTGCGCGTAAGCGGCATCGGGGCTGCCGGGATGCAGCGTGACGTAGCGTGTCGCCGCACCAATGCAGCTGTCGTAATCACCGGCCTGGTAGAAGGAATAGGCCGACATGAGGAGGGATTTTCGCGCCCAATCCGAATACGGGTGCTGACGGTCGACTTCCTCGAATTTCTTCGACGCCGCCTTGGCGTCCTTGCGCTGGTTCATCAAGTACAAGCCCTCATTGTAGAGCTTGTCCGCGGGCTCTTCGACGAAGGTGTCATCCTTGGCGAGGAACTTGTCCCATAGCGAACCGGTGCCGCAGCCGCTCAAGGGGATCGCAAGCAGGATCAGCCCTGCGGCCAGACGCAACGTCCGGCCAGCACGGCCGTCGCCAGCCGACGGGTTGCGTGGTTCGAGCGTCATACGCGGTGTCGACATGAATTTGAGACCTGACGCCTTGATGCGGTTGATGGCGATGCCCGTGCGTCCACGAACGAGGGTCATGGACGAAGTCTCCCCCTGCCCGTGATGCCCTATGCAACCGCAGGCCCTGTTTAGCCGAAAAACGGCCGTCAACCAACCGAATACGCAGCCATTTCGCCCGGATTAAGGCGGTTGGACATCGTTGTGGTTACTACAGAAAAAGGCTGAGGGGCGCGGTTCAGGACACGTCCGGACCATAGGCCGGGGCGATTATGCCGCTTACCATTCCGCTGCCGGCTTCGGCGTGAGTGCGGGAGCGGCGCGCCGTCTCCGATTCGACCACCCGCCAGGCGCTGCGATCGGTCATCAGGGCCGTCAGCACCGCGTGGTTGAGCTTGTGCCCGCCACGCACCGAACGGTAGGCGCCGAGGAGCGGCAGACCGGCCAGCGCGAGGTCGCCGATCGCGTCGAGCACCTTGTGGCGGGCGCACTCGTCGCTGTAGCGAAGGCCTTCGGTGTTGAGCAGTCGGGTTTCGTCGAACACCACCGAATTCTCAAAGGAGGCGCCGAGCGCAAAACCGGCGCTCCAAAGCCGCGCCACGTCGTTCATGCAGCCAAAAGTGCGGGCGCGTGAAACCTCGCGGCGGAAATTTTCAGCGCTGAGATCGAACGAATAATTCTGCCGTCCGATCAGCGCATTGGCGAAGTCGATTTCGACCTCGGCACGGAACCCGCCGGCAAATGGACGCAGCTCGCCGAAGGAATCGCCGATCGCGACCTGCACCGGCTTCAGCACCTGGATGAAGCGGCGGACGGCGGATTGGGGGACAATGCCGGCCTGATCGATCGCGGCAACGAAGGCTGCGGCGCTGCCGTCCATGATCGGAACTTCCGGACCATCGATTTCGATGACGGCGTTATCGACTCCCATGCCTCGCAGCGCAGCAAGCACATGCTCGGCGGTGGAAACCAGCGGCCCTTCGCGGTCGCCCAAAACGGTCGCAAATTCGGTTGCGATCACGGCGTCGGCGGTGGCCTGAACTTCGCGGTCGACACCATCGAGGCCGGTACGGACAAAAATGTAGCCTGCATCGACGGGGGCAGGTCCGAGGGTAAGATTAACAGCTAAACCGGAATGAACACCGACACCCGTCACGGTGGCTTGCGACCGAAGCGTTGTTTGACGGCTAAATTTCATCCGATAATCGCCCACTACCGACTCACACCCAAAGACCCAACGGCCTTATTTCGCTGGCCGATTCGCTCTTTAGGCATCCCCAAGTCACGGCAGACCATAGTCACTGCCCCGAGGCCCGCAACTCACGGTTTTTTACCGATTGTTACCCTAACTCTGCCGCATTCACGCCAACGGTTAACCTAATTGCGGCACGCATGAACACTGTTTCGACAGCTTTATCTCACCACCGAATACATAATTAATCATTTAACATCAGTTGCTTGCGCATCGAACCGCGACAAACGTGCAGTGCAACAGAAAAGGCCCCGGCGCGGTGCGCCGAGGCCTCTTTGGTCGCCAGGATTGTAACAAGCTTCAGTTTGCCTGCCGGCGCAGAAAGGCGGGGATATCAAGATGGTCGTCGCCCTGTGGCATCGGGGCAACAGGTGCGGAGCGGCCATGGACGTCCAGACCTTGCGGCGCGGGGCGTTTTGCATACTCCGATACCGGCTCGTGAGTCGCGATTTGCTGGGCGACCGAACGCTGGGGCTTGCGCTCGGGCAGCGGTGCCATGGCCGGACCGGAGGCGCGGGCCGCGATCGGCGGCTCGGTCTCTTCGTCGCGGCGGCCAAGGCCGACATTGGCGAGACGCTGCAAGAGCGACAGCCGGGTTTTCTGCGGATGCTCTTCCTCGGCCTCGCCGCGGGCCTGGCGGATTTCGGCCTGCGCCGGCATCGGAAGGTCCTCGAACTTTGGCATGCGCGGAGCGCGGACCGGCGGACGCTCAGCCGTCGGCGGGATGAAGGTTTCAGGTGTCACCGGCTCCTGGGTTTCGACCTTGGCGGCGTCGTCACCCGGGAACAGCGTCGGCTTTTGCGCGATCGGCCGAACGGTGACATCGCCGTAGGATGCGGGCTGCAGCGGGGCCGGTGCAGCCCGAGCTTGCGGCGCGACCGCTGCGGCGATCGCGGCCAGCGCCGCACGTTCGACGCTGTTGGCCTGGCGCTGCTGCGGCGCGGCAGCTGCGGGCATCGGCGCCGCCGCTTCGAGCTTCTGGGCGCGCTCGGCCAGGCGCTGGTTGTCGGCGCGCAGCCGTGCGGTCAGGTCGGCCAGCCGGCTATCCGGCGTTGCAGCCGCACCGTTGCCGGCGGGCGCCGCGGCGTTGCGCGCGATCTGGGCCTGCTCGATGCCGGTGGCAACGACCGAGACGCGGATGATGCCGTCCAGGGTCTCGTCGAACGTGGCGCCGACGATGATGTTGGCGTCCTGGTCGACTTCCTCGCGAATCCTTGTCGCGGCTTCGTCGACTTCGAACAGCGTCAAATCCTTGCCGCCGGTGATCGAGATCAACAGGCCGCGCGCGCCCTTCATCGAGGAATCGTCGATCAGCGGGTTGGCGATCGCGGCCTCGGCCGCGGTCAGCGCACGCTTCTCGCCGGTCGCCTCGCCTGTGCCCATCATCGCCTTGCCCATCTCGCGCATCACGGCGCGGACGTCGGCGAAGTCGAGGTTGATCAGGCCTTCCTTGACCATCAAATCGGTGATGCAGGCGACGCCCGAATAGAGCACCTGGTCGGCCATCGCGAACGCGTCGGCGAAGGTGGTCTTCTCGTTGGCGACCCGGAACAGGTTCTGGTTCGGGATGATCAAAAGCGTATCGACCACCTTGTGCAGTTCGGCGATGCCGGATTCGGCGGTGCGCATGCGGCGCTGGCCTTCGAAATGGAACGGCTTTGTCACGACGCCGACGGTGAGGATGCCCATCTCGCGCGCGGTCTTGGCAATCACCGGTGCCGCTCCGGTGCCGGTGCCGCCGCCCATGCCGGCGGTGACGAACACCATGTTGGCGCCGGAGAGATGGTCGCGAAGCTCGTCCATCACCTCTTCGGCCGCGGCCGCGCCGACCACCGGCTGCGAGCCTGCGCCCAGCCCTTGCGTCGCCGCCGTGCCCATCTGCACGATGCGCTGCGCCTTCGACATCGTCAGCGCCTGCGCGTCGGTGTTGGCGACCACGAAGTCGACGCCCTGGAGGCCCGCCGTGATCATG
>JBJMTR010000406.1:0-2757 GCA_045811565.1 Bradyrhizobium sp. | reverse complement strand
GCGGCCGGAACGTGTCGCTCAAGTGAGAACTCGTAGAACAGCGCCGCCTGCTCAACCTGCCGCGAACCCATCATCGCTTCCGGTCTCCCGCCTCACAAGACGGAATGAATCAGCGAACTCCTTCCGTTTCAACAGGAGAGTTTTTCAACACAATCGGCGCAAACCAGTCGTGCTGAACGCCAGCTCGGATATCCGCTTCCGAGGGTAATGCGGACATCGCCAAGTCCAGGCGTTCCGGATTCATGAGTACACGCCCTAGTTCGACAATCGCCACTGGATCGCGCGAATGCGCGCGATGGCAGGGGGCAATTAAATGTATTGTCACCGCCATTCATGAGTTCGGTCGCGGCACACAGCGGATGTCTTCTGACGCTGCGCAATGCGCCCTACGCGCTATCCGCATTTTCAGCGAACCGAAATCCGAGATTGGCGGCCGATCATCACGGCGGCAAATATCAAGGTTGAGCAACCGCCATTCGACCTTGCATAATCTCCAGATCAGTCGGAGGAACAGCGATGCAATTGCGGGTCTTTGGGCGCACGGGAATGCGGCTTTCGGTGCTGGGCTTCGGCTGCGGCGCGGTGGGCGGATTGATGGTGCGCGGCGATGCTGCCGACCAGGAGCGTACCATCGCACGTGCGATCGCCGCCGGCGTCAACTACTTTGACACCGCGGTGCAGTACGGCGATGGCGAATCGGAAAAGAACCTTGGCCGCGCTTTGCAAAAGCTGAAACCGGCCAACGTGGCCGTCGGCACCAAGGTCCGGTTGGCCCCCAGCGAGACCGGTCGCATTGCGGACGCGGTTACGATATCGCTCGAAGGCAGTCTGGCGCGGCTGCGTCTTGAGCGGGTCGAGATCCTTCATCTGCACAATCCGATTACCGAGAACGGAGGCGACTCGGCGCTGAACGTCCGACAGGTGCTTGACGACGTGGTTCCGGCGTTCGAGCGCCTGCGGCAGCAGGGGAAGATTCGTTTCCTTGGGATGACGGCCCTCGGCGACACGGCGGCGCTGCATCAGGTGATTGACGCTGGCGTCTTCGACAGCGCGCAGGTCGTCTATAACATGCTCAATCCGTCTGCGGGCTGCGAATTGCCGACGCGCTATCCGGCGCAGGATTATGGACGGTTGTTCGATTCGACCCAGGCCGTCGGCATTGGCGTCGTGGGCATCCGCGTGCTGGCCGGCGGCGCGCTGTCGGGCTCAGCCGAGCGTCATCCAATTGCCGGGCCGGCGCCCGAGCCGATTGGCTCGGCGATGAGTTACAGTGCCGATATCAATCGCGCGCGGCGCCTGATGCCGCTGGTCGAGGAGGGCTTCGCCGCTAGCCTGACCGAAGCCGCCACGCGCTTTGCGCTGTCTCACCCTGCGATGGGCACGATCCTGGTCGGCATGGCGACGCCGCAACAGTTCGAGGACGCACTCGCTGCGGGCGAAAAAGGCCCGCTGCCGCAAGCAGCCCTCGACCGGCTGTCAGCACTGCGGCAGGCATTTTCCGGCGAGCCACGATGATCGGGCGGATAAGCTGATTTGTCCGCCGTAGCTGAAAGAGCGAAGGAATGTGTAATCCGCAGTTGGCAGGTGCGCACCCGCAAGGGTGATACTGACCGTATCCAAACCGGATGTTTGTCGGATGCCCTTCCATTTTGGGTGGTTCGGCCATATCTTCGCCGCATGACAAAACTGCTCGAAAAAGCCTTGGAAGCCGTGCGGCGCTTGCCTCCTGACAGCCAGGATGAAATCGCGCTCGCCATGCTGACTCTCAGCGGCCATGAGGGAGAGCCAGAGGAAATCGACCCCGCGCATCTTCCCGTCGTGCTGGAAGGGCTTGCGCAAGCCAAGCGCCGCCAATTCGCAACCGATGCCCAGATCGAAGCCGCGTTTCGTCGCTTTGAGCAATGAGGCTCCGCTTCACGCCGCGTGCGGCTCGGGATCTGGCCGAGATCGCCGATTACATCCGCGAACACAACCCTCAGGCCGCGCTTCGCGTGCGGGCCGCGATTCTTGAGTCGCTCCAGAGTTTGGTCTTGTTTCCGCATATCGGACGGCAGCAGAAGGTCGAGGGGCGTCCGCAAGCTGGTGACGCGGCGGTATCCATATCTGGTCTATTACACTGCTGAAGTCGAGGCCGAGGAAATTGTCATCCTCGCTATCCAGCATTCAGCCCGCGAGCGCGAACATTCGGATACCTAGCGGGTAGAGCGGATCAGCCAACTTGTCCGAGGAAGGCGTAATTCTCCGCTGCATCTCAAACAAGACGGCGGATTACGCTTCGCTAATCCGCCCTACGAGTTCTGAGTCTGACCGGCAATGCGGTCAACAGGATTGAAGCCTCCGTCATTGCGAGGAGCGAAGCGACGAAGCAATCCATCTATGCCCGGGGTGGAAGCGTGGATTGCTTCGCCGCGCTCGCAATGACGATCAATCGCCACCGGGCCCGCCCTACAACGTTACCACGATCTTGCCGAGGTGCTTGTTGGCTTCCATGTGCTCGAATGCCTTGCCGATGTCGTCGAACGAAAACACCTTGTCGATCGGCAGTTGCAGTTTTCGCGACTCGACCGCGCCCCAGATGTCCTTCTTGACCTCGTCGAAGATCTCGCGGACCTCCTCGATGGTGCGGGTGCGGAAGGTGACGCCGACATAGTCGATGCGGCGGGCCGCGTGCAGGTCGAAGTTGAAATCGGCATGGGTGCCGCCGAGCCGGCCGACATTGACGATTCGACCCTTGACCTTGGTCGCCGCGAGGTTCTG
>JBJMTR010000405.1:0-15170 GCA_045811565.1 Bradyrhizobium sp. | reverse complement strand
GCGCGACGTGCTTGGGCGAACGGCCGGAATCGGCTGTCGCAAGGCCGATCATGCCTTCCCGCATCGCCATCATCGGATAGGCCGCAAGCCGCCCGACATGGCTTTGCCGGAACACCGTACAGGCCGCGACGTTGGCGGTCTTCGCTTTCTCGATCGTCAGCGCCATCGCCTTGGCGTTGACATGGAAGCCAAAGCCCCAATGACCATCGATCGCAGTGGTGGTCGGCGATTCCTGCACGATGGTCCATTTGGCGCCGGGCACGATATGGCCGGCCTTGATGCGGTCGACATAGGTCGGGATCGCGATCACCCCGTGCGAGTCATGGCCCGCGAGATTAGCGTCGACGCAGCCCACAGCCACGGCCCTGGCTTCCTCGTCCGATGCGCCGGCGGCCCTGAGCAGCGCCGCGCCGATGCGTGTGAGACGGTCGGCCTGAACGGTCGGCATGGCATTTCCTCGAGGTCAACGCCCGCATGGAAGGCGGGTCTTGCTTGTTGTCGCTGAGGGCATGGTCTCAAAGCAATGGCTTGAGAGCAAGGGCGGAAAATCCGGGCGGCCATGCCGGGCGCACGCCCTTCCTCGAGGCACATTTCATCATGCGGAATTGGTGGTCGCGTGATGCCGATCCCTCATGCCGGCCTCTGCGGTCGGCGACGGCGAGTGCGACGAATGGATGGGTCTGCGGCTCGATCAGGGCGGAAACGCGCTGTCGTCTGACGGTTGCACATGCAGATCGCGCACGTCGGAATCCGTGGAATCTATTTTCCGTGAAAAATCGTAGGGCCACGGCTGACAGGTCTGGCCCGACAGCGATTTGAACAGGATTTCGGCGCCTGCCGCATAGCTCGCCCCTTCGGCCAATCCCAATTGAGTGCACCAGTCGGCCGGCAGCCTCACAGCGACGTTTCGCAGCTCGAGCGCTGGTCCCCACCACCATGCCGGCGCGGGCGGCCTTTCATCTTCCCCAATCGCCTGCCAGCGTACGAACTCGTCGACGATACGCTCAAACTGCAATTTCGCGGCCGGATGCATCGAAATTCCCTTGTTCCTTTCGATGATACCCGGCTTTCGCGCCCGGCGCCAATGCGGAAGCCTTGGTTATTGACGGCCGTGCTGCCAATGCGAAGTCACGTCCGCGCCTGTTTTATTCAGATGGACATGCTGATCGACATGATCGACCCATGATACCGGAATGAAATGATGGTGCTGGCCGTCAGGTGAACTCTGCCTGGTGAGCTTGATCTTGTCGGTTCCTTCCAGATGATCGACCTTTCCGACCGTTTTCTTGTCCGACGAAATAACGTCCATGTGTTCCTTGATCTGCGAGGCGACAGCCATGTTTCATCTCCCTGATGATCAGCAATGAAACGCGCCACCAAGGCGAAGGTTGCCGAGCAGTTGCCTGCGAAATTAATTTCCGGAATAGATTGCTCCCGACGGTGTTTATTTTTCTCTGCTGCTGTCGAGCTACGACCGGTTGGTCGCTGTCATGGTTTCCTCCCCATTTTTGCGACGTGACCTGAAACTCGATCCTCTCTATTGTTGCCGATGCTAGTCAAACGAGACGAGAACATCTGACGCAACTGCAAAAGAGAAAGGGATTACGGTCTGCCGCGTTTTGTGGGTCGGGATCCAATCAAGAAACAAACAGGGAGGACTATCACTATGAAACATGTATCGACACTCGCGGCGGGTCTCTTGGTGGGCGCCGTCGCGTTGCAATTTTCGAATGTCGCGTCAGGCCAGAGCCAAGGCTGGACCACGCTGCTCGACAGCTCCAAAATGGGCGAGTGGGATGAGGTGGGCAAAGCCAATTGGGCGATGAAGGACGGTGCCCTCGTTGCCGACAAGCTCGACGGCAAGGATCTCTCCTATCTTGTTAGCAAAAATTCCTACAAGGACTTTCAGATCAGGGCTGAGTTCTGGACGGACGAGGAAGCCAATAGCGGCATCTTCATCCGCTGCGATACCAACAAGACCATCGATTCCAAAGTCTGCTACGAGGTCAATATCTTCGACAAGCGGCCGGATCCAACCTATGGCACCGGCGCGATCGTCGACGTCGGCAAGGTAGATCCGATGCCGAAGGCGGCGGGCAAGTGGAACACTTATGAGATCACGGCCCAGGGCCCGCATCTCGTGGTCGTGCTCAACGGCCAGAAGACCGTCGACACCCAGGACTCAAAACATGCGAGCGGCCCGATCGCGCTGCAATACGGTTCGGGCGTGGTCAAATTTCGCAAGGTGCAGATCAAGCCGTTGTAAGTGGCCTCGTGCCCAAGGACGCGGTGCGCGCGTTCAGCGATGCACCGCTGTCACTTCCGCTTGGTCCTGTCTGTAGTTGACGGCTGGGTCTCGTTGAATAGCAGATAGAGCGCGCGCGGAGTGGTGATCAGATAGCGCCAAAACAGTCGGCGCGGCTCCAGCCAGACGCGCCAGGCCCACTCCAGCCCGACATTCTGCATCCATTGCGGCGCACGGGGACGGCTGCCCGAGAGAAAGTTGAACAGTCCGCCTGAGGTCTTGATGACGCCGACATTGGAAAGCTGCGGCGTAAATTCGTCGACAAATCCTTGTTCATAGGGAACGCCGAGTGCGACCCACAAATAATCAGGCGCCAGCGCGTTGATCTCGTCGACCTTGGCCCGCAACGCCTCGCCGCGGAGATAGCCATGCGAATGGCCGACGATCTTCAGTCCGGGATACATCCTCCGGACGTTGGCAACCGCCGCGGCATTCTCCGCGTCGTCGGCGCCGAACAAATAGAAGGTCAGCCCGGCTGCCTGCGCCTTGCGGGCGACGACATGAAACAGGTCGGTGGTGGCGACGCGCTCCGGAAGCGGTTTCGATGATTTCAACCGCGACACCGTGACGAGCGGCTGGCCGTCGGCATTGATCAGATCGGCGGCACGAAACAGCCGGTCGGTGATCGGCTCAGTCGAACACCGCGCCAGCACCTCGCCATTGGCCGAGGTCAAATATAGCGGACGGCTCGCGCGGCGTTGCGGAAACACCATTTCGACCATGAAATTCGCGGTTTGCTCGAGATCGAGCGCGGCGAGCCGCAGCCCGCCGACGGTCACCCGCGGCACGCCTGCCGTGGCGGCTCTCCCGATCGGATTTGCGCGACGTTCACGCATATTGTTTGGCTCGCTGATGATTGACGACCGTCGGGTCGAGCTCGTTGAGGACGACACCGAGCAGCTTCCGCTCCGCCCCGCCCAGCGCGGCGATGATGTCTTCCATGCTGTCGTTGATGTCGAGATCGACCGGCAACACCGCGGCGAGGCCGTCGGCGATATCGAGCAGCTTGCGGTCCGCCGCGCTCCACGGCATCGCCGGGCCATCGAGGATCACCAGATCGTAGCCGCCAGCGGAACGTGCCGGCGCGATGGCCTTGCCGATGGCGTCGCTTGCCTTGGCATCGCTCGCCTTGGTGACGGCGGACAGGATCGAGATCCCGTTCGTGGTCTTGATGACGCGGATGGCCTTGCGGCCGATGCTGAGCCAGCCGAAACGGTTGGATTCGCTGTTGCCGAAATGACCCGTCTTGTTCGACAGCGCGTGATCCCTGCGATCGGCGTCGACCATCAGCACCTTAAAGCCATCGCGCGCGGCCGAGAGCGCGATGTTCAGCGTGGCGACGCTGCGGTCCTCACCGGCACCGGCGCCGATCACGGCGATGACAGGCACCGTATCGGCCGCCGCGCGTTTGCTCAGCGTCGCGCGCATCTCGCGCATCGCGTTCAGGAATGTCGTCACTGGGAAGCCCGCGCGAAGCGTCGGCCAGCCCAGCCGCGTAACGTCGACAACATGGCCCGTGGTCAGGATACCGCCGAGTGTCCGCATCACGTCGGATTCCTGCAGCCGCGCAATCAGCGGCTTTTCGATCAGGCTGACCGCGGCTTGAGGCCGGGGCTGATCGCCGGCGGACAGGTTCGCTGGTGCGGCGGCGGTGCGGTCGGCAGCCGCCGATGTCGTGAGCTGAACGGGATCGGCGCCGGGCATCAACCGGTGGACCGCCATGATCCAGGCCGTCGCCGCAAGTGCGCCGAACACAAAGCCGATCATCGCAAGCAGGCTCATCGCCGGCGGGAAGGTGCGCCGCTGCGGCACGTTGGCTTCGCCGATGATGCGCGCGCTCGAGGTGTTCAGGCTCTCCTGCTCCTCGGTCTCACGCGAGCGCTTAAGGAAGGACTGATAGACGTCGCGGCTCGCTTCGACATCGCGCTCAAGTTCGCGCAAGCGCACCGAAGCCTGGCTCATCTGCACGCTCTGGCGCTTTTGCGCCTCAAGCGCGTTGTTCAGGGAAGCTTCATAGTCGTGGGCGCGAATCAGGTCGTTCTTCGCCGACTGGGCGTAGCGATCGAGCTCTTCCTTGATGGTGCGGCGCAGGTCCTCGACCTGCTGTTCAACCTGGCGCAACGCCGGGTGCCGCGGCCCCAACTCGCTCTGCAGCTCGGCCTGACGCTTCCTGGCGTCGGCATATTGCGCGCGCAAATTGGCAATGGTCTGCGACTGCAGCGCTTCGGGGATGGCGCCGGCATCGGTCGAAGTGCGGCGGCTGGCTTCGATCTGGTCGTGTTTGGCCTGCGCATCGAGCGTCAGCGCCCGCGCCGCGGCGAGCCGCTGGTTGCTGGCCGAGAGCTGCTGGTCGCTGATCAGCGTGTCCTGGGTGCCGACGAAGTTGTTCTGCGCCTTATAAACCGCGAGCGCGTTCTCGGCGCTACGGAGCCGCTCCTGCAATTCCTTCAGCCGGCCCGATAGATCGTTGGTCGCGCGTCGGGCGGCTGCGGCTTGCGACTGTTTGGACTCGGCGAGATAGGAGTTTGAGATCGCATTGGCCAACATCGCCGCCTTGACCGGTTCGTAGGACCAGACATCGATATCGACGATAAAGGTGCGGTCGGTCTTCTTTACATTGATGTGGCGGTTCAGTACGTCGAGCGCGGCCATCAGGGCCTGCTTTTGCTGCTCGGCGGTCGGAGGGAACTCGATTCCGAACAAGCCAAGCAGTGAAGCGAAGACGCCCCTGGACTCGGCGCCGCCGCCGAATTCGGGATCCTTGGCGAGATCGGTATCCCGGATCACCTGCAGCAGTACATTGTTCGAGGTGATCAGGCGCGCCTGGCTTTCGACCACCATCGAGAGCCCGGAAATGTCCTGGGCGCGCGGCGTGAGTTCACGATCGACCAGCTGCAATTCCCGCGGGTCGACGTAAAGTTGGGCCGTCGCGGTATATTTCGGCGTCAGGCTCTTGCCGAGCATCACGGCGGCGCTCGCGCAGATCAGCGCGGCCGCGGCGATCGCGACTTTTCGCCGCCACAGGAGAGCGACCAGATCGATCACGCTGAAGCCTGCGGTCTCGGAGGCCTGGCGGGCGTCGGGGTTGGCCTGGTTGATCGGCCGGTCGTAGTCAAGCATCGGCCCCGGCTTCCCTTCGAACTGCCGCACGCATCGGCTGAGGGGTTACTCTTCGGGCCACGCGACAGGCGCTGGAGGTCAACGCGGAAACAACACAGGGAAAATTAACCATACTCATTGAGGGACTATTCACCGAAAAGGCAAACAAAGCGTTTAAGCGCGGGCGCATCGCAACGCCTCCGCCATGGTCAAAGCCGGAATTTTCCGGCGAGATGCCGCTTCCAGCGCAAGGCTCATCAGGTTCGGCGAGCAGCCATAGTCGCTCGGTCGGTTGGCGACGTCGTGACCGTAGAAAATTAACCATCCATTATTGGTTTGCGCTTCGTCGAACGCGCGCTCGATCCGGGTGCGACTCATCTGGCGCTCGATCAGCGGCATCGCACGAAGGAACTGCAAATCGACGCTGCCAAAGTTCACGCCCGGCATGATGCTGCGGCAGGTCTGGAACTTCGATTTGAGCAATTGCTTCCGTGCGAACGATCCGTAGCCGAACGGATAGGCGAAGGTCTGGATCTCGATTGAAGGATCGAGCCCGCGGAAATAGCGGCGGTTGCGTGCGATCTCTTTGGCCAGCGATGCTTCATCGAGGTCGCAGGCTCGCCGGTGCGAGAAGGTATGGCAGCCGATCTCGTGGCCGCGGCGATGCAGCGCGAGCACGTCGTCGGCATCGCCGGTCGCCCACTCCGGCGTTCCAACGCCAACCAGGCCTCCCGAGACGTAGAATGTCCCGCGCGCGCCGTGCGCTTCGAGAAGCGCCGCGCCGAAGGTAACAGCGCTTTTCGGAAGATCGTCGAAGGTGAAGCTGACCATCGGCGTGGCATTGCGCAGCCGGTAAGTATCCACATGCAGATGCATCGCCAGCCGATGGCTGACTTTCACTCTCGCCTCGGACCACATCGCATTCATATTCAAAGCTTTCGCAACATCACATGGTAGTCACCGTGCCGCACGTCGGTGTTGCCGGGCAGCAAGAAGTTCATCATTTTGGCGGCGATATCGATCAGGGCAGCGAAGGCCGGCTTGCGCAGGCGCATCTCCGGATAGCGCGGGCTCTCATATTTCTTCCGGTAGATCATCTGCAGGCCATGCGCTTTGGCGAAGGCATCGAGATTCGAAAGCGTGACCAGCGGATGGAAGAGGGTTGGGAACGGCGCATGGCCGGGCCGGCCGGCGTTCTTGTCGCCGCGGACATAACGGTAGAACCAGACATGGAACCAGTGCGGAGAATATTTGGTGACAACGCCGGACAGTGATTTGGGATTCGGCGCGCCGATCAGGATCAGCCCGCCCCGCTTGAGGCCGTCGCAAAAGCCGCGCAGCGCCGCTTCGACGTCGGGCACGTGCTCGATAACGTTGTAGCAGATGATAAGGTCGAAACTCTCAGGCCTGCAACGGTGGGTCTGGATGTCGCCGAGGATCGTTTCCTGCGCGTAATCGTTGTTGCGGATCTGATCCACGTCGATATCGACCACGGTAACGTGGGCGCGGCGCAACACGTTGAGCGGCAGGAAGCTGGTCGCGCCGCCGCCGGCCTCGAAGATCGACAGGCTACCCGCCGGCAGCGTCGCCTCGAGAATGCCGTGAACCGTCAGAAGGCTTTGCCGGGCTTCGCCGGGCGGCTAATCGAGAAGCGATTGCGGATGCACGGGCGGCGACGCGGTGACGACATCGACGACCGATGCATGTACGGGATTGAGAGCAAATGTCTTGGTCACAGATTTTATCCGATGTTGCTGTTGGCGAATTTGGTTCGGAAGGCTGTGAGGCCGTGCTTCAGGCGCCCGCGGATCCGCGAGATATCGAACAACCAGCACAGCGCCGCATAGATTACGAGGCCTGTGCCGGTCAGCACGATGCACGCGGCGAGATCCCCGATATGCAGGCTTCTGTCCAGCGCGCCGATGGTCAGCGCCATGGCAAGGCCTGCAATGAACGTCAGCGCCAGCCGGCCCGGCGGAAGCGGGACCGGAAACGCAAAGCGGCTAAGGATCAGCGCGCAAACAAATCCGACAACATCCGCGCCAAGCCGCGCCCAGGCCGCGCCGATGGTACCGTAATCGCTGACCAGGACGTAGGACAGGATCACATTGGCAATGATGATCGTGCCCGTGTTGATTAGATAGAAGGAGTTGCGTCCCGACAGCAGGAAACTTGCGTGCAAATATTGCTGCGTCAGGATCTGAAAGATCACGGCGATGGCGATGATCGGCATAGTCTGTGCCGCCAGTTCGCGAAAGCCGATGCCGAGAATGACGTTGGCGACGTGCGAGGAAATGACGGCGAAGCCGAGGCATGCCGGCAGCGTGATGCTGAGCAGCAGCTCCAGGCACTCGGCGAGATGCGAGCGCACGGCCGTATCGCCCTGCCTGGCGTGAATTTGCACGGCAAGCGGAAAGAATGCCGCTGCGACACTCATCGCCGGCATCATCAGCGTCTGCCTGACGAGATCGAGGCCCGCGACGTATTTGCCCGCGTCCGCGGCGCCAACCAGATTTGCGATCATGAAGCGGTCGGTGACGCTCGCGATGGCGAGCAAGGTCAGCGACAGTGTCAATGGCAGGCCGGCTTTCGCCACGGCCGGTAGGCCGGCGCCCTTGAAGCTGAGGGTCGTGCCCCGCCATGCCGTGCGCGACTGCACCAGCGCGGCAAGCAGATAGGCCAGCGCCGACGACACCAGCAGCAGGATTCCGGTCGGGCTGACGAGGGCAACGACAACGCCAAAGCCGAGCACGGCGACGGCGCGGATCAGCGTCGCCTTCATGGCTGAGAGCGCCATCAGCCGCGCCCGCACCAGATCCTGGGTCAGTTCGAACAGGCCGATTGCGACCGAGAGCGCTACCGCGGCAAGCGCCGCGGCCGCGTCCAATCCGGCCAGCCGTCCCAACCCGTAAGCGATCGGCGCCGTGAGGCAGCAGATCAAATATCCTGATATCACCGCGCCGCGGACGTCGGTGCCGTCATTGCGGGCGTGGCCGCTCAGGATCAGGTTGCGGAACCAGCCGGCCAGGAAAACGCTGATGACGGACGCGAAGCCGACGCCGAGCAGATAGATGCCATAATCATGCGGCGAAAACAGCCGCGTCAACATGAACACGCTCAATAGTCCCAGCAGCGCCGAGAGGATATTGGCGGTCAGGTTGATGCTGGCTTGACCGATCAGCATGGCGCCGCGAGCCCCTCGAGTTCGTCGCTCGCCGCCGATGGCGCGAGGATCGCGTCGCTCTCTGCAATCGCGGCACGGATGATATCGACCGGCGTGCCGGAGAACGACGCGATCGAGAAGGCAACGTCATCCTTGTGGGCGCGCCTGAGCAACTGGTTCAGCTCGTTCTTGCTGAGCGTCGGATCGTCCCAGTAGCTCACGCACGGCGTCCCCGGAACCACGCTGTGCCGCAGCGAAGACGCCGGGTCGTTCTGCACGAAATAGCCGTACAGCATGTACTCGGAAAATTCGCGAGTGCGGCAGAGCGCCTCGATCCAGTCGAAGCCAGTGACGGCTTCGATGCGCGAGGTCACCTCCTGCGTCGTCTGCTTGTCCCAAAATATAATGTGTCCGATGAAGTCCGGTGCCGGGAACGGCGGCGTGGGGAGGCCAAGCAACTGATGGCTGGTGTCGACCCAGCGCGAGTGTCGCGGCTGCTCCGCGGTGACCTCGTTGGCGATGGTGAGAAGCGGGATTGAATTAGGATATTCGTAGCGCGCCAGGTCGAAATCGCGGAAGAACACGACGTCGGAGTCCAGGATGCAATAGCGCTGGTAGGGCAGGGAGATTGTCGCGGCGATCTTCAGGAGCTGCTGGACATGCCAGCCGCTCACCGGTTTGGCGCGCAACGACCACCAGAACTGGCGACGCTTGCGCTGGACCACGCGCGGCAGCGGCCGCAGCCAGTCGGGCAGGAAGCTCGACGCCGGAATGACGATGCGGCGCTCGCTTGCGAGCGGAGCGAACAGCGGCACATCGCAATCCGGCACCAGGAGATAGTGCTTAGAGAACGAAACGACGTGACGGTCCACGCTCTCACAAAGCAGCGTACAGAGTTCCAGATCGCGCCCGTAAGTAGGGGTTAACAACGCAACACGATGCATTTCGCAAGTCTTTCTGCCGACAGCGCTCGAGGCTGCCGCTTCCTGGTCGCCAATTTCCTTTGGGTAGCTCTTGAGCAAGATCGGTGCCGGGCAGGCCGGCGCGCGCTCGCCGCGGTTTGAGGTGGTTAATTTTGCCTGCCGCTAACTGTTGCGAGCGGGTTAACTCGTGGCCGAGTAACCACGTGAAAGCTGGATTTGCGCGCCAGCCACATTGAACCGCATGTTGCCCGGATCTTGCAGTGGGTGAACCTGCATCGCCGATGCCGTTCGGCGCAGGTGTACACGCATGAGATTATTGGGGGATTTCGTCACGAGCGGCGCAACGGTCGTGGCGTTAGTTCGTTTCGGCACAGCTGGACTGACGGGGCTGTCCGCTTTTGAAACGGTGAGTGCCGGCGGTGGTTACCACATTGGCCTGGATCTCGCGTGATGAGGTCTCGCGCCGACATCGATGGGCTGCGGGCGCTCGCGAGCGTGACGATGCCGCGCACCAATCGAAGGCGTCGCTCTGTTGCCAGGATTTTGACCGCCGTCCTGACGGCGGTCGCGCTGAGCGGACTCGTCGCGGCTTGCGGCGCGGCCGATGCCGCATCGCGTTTCGGTTCGAACTCCGCAAAGTTTGCCGGCGCGTTCGTCAATTGGGGCTCTGTCGGCCGCGAGCAGGTCTTGCAGGCCTGGGAGAACTGGCTGAAGCAGCAGCCGTCCTCCGTGCTCGGCGTCGACTTCTACGGCCAATCGACATGGGAAAATTTTCGCAAATTCAGTTGGGTGCCGGGCATCTGGAAAAAGCTCAACCCGGCGCGCAACGTCGTCTGGTCGGTCCCGCTGACGGTGATGGGCACGCCGCTCGCCGAAATTGCCAACGGGCTGTACGACCCCGAATTTGAATCCGCCGCGCGCGCCATCGCCGAGGCGCAGCCGCGGGCAATCATCCGTCTTGGTTGGGAGATGAATCTTTCCCAGATGGGATGGTTCTCCAAAGGCCGGGAGGGCGACTACATCAGGGCGTTCCGGCGCGTTGTCGGCATATTCAGGCGCTACTCGAGCGAATTCAAGTTCGACTGGTGTCCGGCCTGGGGCCCGCAGGACGCGCCTGCGGATCTCGCCTATCCAGGCGACGACGTCGTCGACTACATCGGCCTCGACGTCTACGACTTCAAACAACAAGGCTCGGCAGAGGAGCGGTGGCAGAATTTCTACGTGAGCGCACCATTCGGCCTGGAATGGCATCGGGACTTTGCCGCTCAGCACGGTAAACGCATGAGCTTTCCGGAGTGGGGCGTCGGCCAGTTCGGCGACAACCCGTTCTTCGTTCAGCAGATGCATAACTGGTTTGTGAAGCACCAGGATGACATCGCCTATGCGGCCTATTTCAATGTCGATGGGCTGTGGCCGACACAAATCGACAGTGGCCGGTTCCCGAAGTCCCGGAAGTTGTTCAGAAAGCTGTTCGCGCGGTGAGGTGCCGACGTGCGCATGCTTTAGCGTTGGTTAACTTCATCGATTAACCTTGGCGAAAATTACACGCGGCAAAGCGCGCCGCCGGACCAGATATTGCAACAATGCCGCGATAGTGCGGGTGAGCTCCCGTTTGGAGACAACGAACCATGTTGGACGATGGCAGCAGTCATGAACCGAGCCTCGGCTGAATTGCCGCAGATGGAAGCCGCTGACAGCACGCCGCACGCCGCCCGTGCGCTGGCAGCGAGTTCACCTGCGCTCGATCCTTCGATCGAGATTGTGGTTTGCATTCCGAGCTTCCGCCGGCCGCGGCATTTGCGGCTGACGCTGCAGTCGCTCGCCGATCAACGCACCAGCCGCAAGTTCGCAGTGGTCGTTGTCGAGAACGACGCTTCGAAATGTGAAAGCGTGCCGGTTGCAGCCGAATTCCTCGGCTCAGGCAAATTTCCAGGACTTTGTGTGGTTGAACCGCGGCAGGGAAATTGCCAGGCGATCAACGCGGCGTTTGAGACGGCGCTGGAGACATTCCCCGCCGCCGCCAGTTTCCTGATGATCGACGACGACGAGATCGCCTCGCCGGACTGGCTTGAGCTGATGGTTGCTACCGCCGAGAGCACCGGCGCCGACCTGGTCGGAGGGCCGGTGTGGCCTGATTTCCATGACGATATGAAGCGCGGCCTGTGCCGCCATCCGGCTTTCGCCCCGGCCTATCAGAGCAGCGGCCCGGTGCCGGTGATTTACGGCTGCGGGAATTGCCTGATCAGGCGCTCGGTGCTCGCGCGCGTCGGCCTGCCGGCTTTCGACCTCCGCTTCAATTTCCTTGGCGGCGGCGACGTCGATTTCTTCTATCGCTGCATGCGGATGGACTTGCGCTTTCATTGGGCCGCCGAAGCTACCATCAGCGAGACGGTGCCGCAAAATCGTACCCATCTGAGCTGGCTCATTACGCGCGGGCTGCGGATTGGGGCCATTAATTATCACGTTCAGCGCAAGGCCACGCCGACGGCCTGGTCGCGGATGAAACTTGGGCTCAAATTGCTTGCGGCGCTGCCGCTGTCCCTCGCCCAAGCCACGCAGGCGGTGGTGACCGAGCGCAAGGCGATCATTGCAATGCATCCGATGACGGTTGCGATCGGCAGCGCACTGGCCGCGATCGGCATCGAGCCGCAGCCCTATAAAGCTTCGAAGATCGTCTCTTGAGCCGGTCCATCGCCAATTCGGAACTCGACGCCGTCGTCGGCGAATTCCGGCGCAGCCAGGTGATGGACATCGTTCGCAGCGCGGTGTTCGTCGGAGCTTTGCTGCTGGCGTGGGTATCGCTGCGGCCGTTCGAGGATCTCAGCAATATGCAGATCGCTGATGCCACCACCGGCAATGAGACGCCGACCTATCTGGCCTTCGCTGGCCTCGCAGTGCTGATGCTCGCGGTTGCCGTTCGCGACAATTCCCGGGCGCTGAAGACGCTGTTGTCGCCCTCGTACATGCTGTTTGCCGCCTGGTTATGCCTCACGGTCGCATTGTCGTTCGACCCGAGCACGTCGATCCGGCGCTTCTCGCTGACGGCCTGCGTAATCGCGGTGACCGCGGCGCTGCCGCTATTGGCAAGATCGCAAGATGAAATGATGCGCTGGCTCAGCATCGCGGCGCTTGCGTTGCTGGCGATCTGTTATCTCGGCATATTGCTGGCGCCGAACCTGTCGATCCATCTGGCGACCGACCCGCAGGAACCCGGACTCGCGGGAAACTGGCGTGGTTCGTTCGGGCACAAGAACATCGCGGCCGGCATCATGGCGATGCTGCTGTTCCTGGGCATCTACTTTATTCGCGCTGGTGGGTGGATTTCCGGTGTGACCGTGATCTGCCTGGCCTCGCTGTTCCTGCTCTACTCCGCCGGCAAGAGCTCGCTGACGCTGTGCTTCGCTGTGCTTTTGCTGACCTCACTGACGTCGGTTGTCCGCTCCTTCTGGGGGCGTGCCGTGATGCTGCTGACACCGCTTGTGCTTTTGAACCTGCTCAGCATCGGTACAGTGATGAGCGATGGTCTGGCCCAGATCGCAAAATTGCTGCCGCTGGATGCGAGTTTCACCGGCCGTACCGACATCTGGAGCTTTGCGCTGCAGTCGCTGCAGGCCCGATTGGTGACCGGCTATGGTTACGCGTCGTTCTGGGGCTCTAGTGCGATCCAGAATCTTCCCGAAGGCAAGGAATGGGCGGGCTACGCATCCCACAGCCACAATGGTTATCTCGACACCGCGCTCGGCATCGGCCTTCCGGGCCTCGCGCTTTTGATCGCGGCGATCGTCATTACGCCCTTGCGTGATTTCCATGCCGCTGATCAGGGCGGCAACAATGGTCCGCTGGCGATGGTCTTCTTGCGGATCTGGCTGTTCGTGCTTTACCTTTCGTCGATGGAAAGTGTTTTCCTCGACCGCGCCGATCCGCTGTGGTTCACGTTCCTGCTGGCGGTGTTCGGCCTGCATTATCTGGCGCGTTTCCGGGCGAAGGCATAACGGGTAGCTGCGCCCGCACTGCCTCGGAGGCATCCTGCCACCAGCCATCGAAATCGAACGGCGCCTGCACCGGCGGCCGTTCCGATGCTGCAACAATCTGGTCCGCATAGGCTTCGCTCTCCGATCCACGCGCGGCAAGCACGACGGCGCCGCTGTCGATCAATCGCTTGAAGCGTCGATGATGATCGAATTCCTCAGGCAAAGCAGGGCCGGTGACGATCAGCGGCCGCCCGGACTGCACGCAGGTCAGAATGCTGGAGCGCCGCGCGGTGAGGCCTTCGTCCAGCGGGTAGCAGAATGCGTCGACCTCGCTGAACAGGCCGAACACCTCGCGATCATCGGCGACATAGCCGGAGACGATCACATCGTCGGCGATGCCGAGTTCGGCGGCGCGCGCATGAAACTCTTCCTCAACGTTATCGACACCACGGATGAACGAGCCGATATAGACGATCAGCGGCTTGAGCCCGCGCGCCTTCAATATCGCGCCGATGTCGAGCAGCGCGTTAGGCTGCTTGCCCGGGTAGATCGATCCGAAATGGCCGATCACCAAACTTCCGCCCGCCCGCGCGGCGGCGAGCCGCCGACGCAGCTCTGAGTCCTGGATCGCGCCGGGAGCTTCGATGTTGGGCGGCAGCGCCGCCAGCACGCTTTTGTTTGCGGCCCAGCCGATCGCGGGGTCGTCGGCGAGCTCGCGCCGTACCAGCGGCGAGAACATCATGACGGTATCGGCAAGCAGCAGCGCCGGAATGTAGGTGATGCGTCGCAGCCAGTGCAGCCCGCCCCATTCGTGCTGAATCAGGACAATCTTGCGCCGTCGCAGCCGTGCCATTGCAAGCGCCAGCAACGGCCGGAATATCACCCGCTTCCACGCCACGATCGGGAAGTTGCAAACCACGCTGCGCGCCGAACCGACGGTGCGCCAGATCTCGGCTAAAGATCCTTCCGCCCGCGTCAGAATTAACGTCGTGCTGCCGCCGGGCTCGATTTTTTCGATCATCTCGTCAAGCCCGCGCGTGAAATGCCCTACACCGCACTGCATCTGCACGCCTGCGCCGAGAAACAGCGCCCGATGTCGGGGTTCTGAAGTCATCCTGTCGCGGGGCTTTTTTTCGGAGATACCTGCATTAGCCATACCGCGCAGACATTAGCTTCCGGTAAGCGGCAGCTCGGCGGCTGCGGCATCGTTCTTGCCAAATAGAGCACAAGGGCCGGCCGGCCGTCTCATAACGGGACATCGGTGGCCAATGGCGAGAGTGGCACGAACCCGAAAGCCAGCAGGAGCGCGGCAATGACAGGCAAGATCTTCAGCAAATGGGACGAGACGCATTCCGAACTGTGGAGCCATCATCCGATCCGGCTCGAGCATGAGATGCATCGCTCGCCGGCTTTCTCGATGGATGAGCTTGCCGGGCTGATCGAAAAATATCCGCGCGAGCACTACAGTCTGGTGAAGACCGGCGCCCGCGGCTCCAGCCGCGTCTGGCGCGAGGGCGACATCGGCGATCTCAGCGGCCGTCAGGTGATCGAGGCGATCTCGCGCGGCGGGCTGTGGCTGAACATGCGCCATGTCGGTTCGGTCGATTACCGCTATCGCGAGCTGGTCGAGCGGATGTTTGACGAAGTCGCGGCCAAGGTCCCCGGCTTTGAGGCGCCAAAGCATCAGGCCGGCATCCTGATCTCATCGC
>JBJMTR010000404.1:0-2081 GCA_045811565.1 Bradyrhizobium sp. | reverse complement strand
GAACCACGCCTCGATATCGTCGGCGACCTTTTCCGGCGTGCCGACCACGACCGGCCCGATGCCGCCGATGCCGACATGCTCGGCGACCTCGCGCACGGTCCAGACCCTGTCGGGGTCGGCGCGGGTGATGTTGTCCATCGCGGTGCGGCCGGCGTCGTTCTGGACATGGCGAACCTGCTGGTCGAGGTCGTAGGTCGAGAAGTCGACGCCGGTCCAGCCGGACATCAAGGTCAGCGCTCCCTCGGGACTGATGTGACGGCGATAGTCGGCGTATTTCGCCGATGCCTCGGCTTCGGTGCTGCCGAGAATGATCGTCATCATGCTGAACATCAAAATCTCGGCCGGGTGGCGGCCGTTCTCGGCGGCGAGCGCGCGAATGGCTGAAACGCGTGGCGCGATGACCTTCGCGGAGGGACCGGACATGAACACGCATTCGGCGTGCTGGGCGGCGAATTGCCGGCCGCGCGGCGAGGTGCCGGCCTGATACAGCACCGGCGTGCGCTGCGGCGACGGCTCGCTCAGGTGGATCGCGTCGAGGCGATAATTCTTGCCCTCGTGCTGGATGCGATGCACCTTTGAAGGATCGGCAAAAATGCCGCGCGCACGATCGCGCAGCGCGGCGTCATCTTCCCAGCTTCCTTCCCAGAGCTTGTAGACCAGTTCCATATATTCGTCGGCGATGTCGTAGCGGTCGTCATGGGCAGTCTGCTTGTCCTTGCCGGCACCGCGCGCGGCGCTGTCGAGATAGCCTGTCACCACGTTCCAGCCGATCCGTCCCTCGGTCAGGTGATCAAGCGTCGACATCCGCCGCGCAAACGGGTAGGGCGGTTCGAACGAGAGGTTGCTGGTGACGCCGAAGCCGAGATGTTTGGTGACGGCGGCCATCGCCGGGATGAGCATTAGGGGTTCGTTCGCCGGCGTCTGCGTGGCGTTGCGCAGCGCCGCGTCGGGGCTATTGCCGAACACGTCATAGACCCCGAGCACGTCGGCAAGAAACAGCCCGTCGAACCGTCCGCGCTCCAGCGTCCTGGCGAGATCGAGCCAATACGGCAACCGATTGTAGTCGGCGGTGCGGTCGCGCGGATGGGTCCACAGTCCCGGCGACTGATGCGCCACGCAGTTCATGGCAAAGGCGTTGAGCCGGATTTGTTTTGTCATGGTCGGCGTTTCCTGCACTGAATTGTGGCCGCCGGCCGCGTTTTAGCGAGGTCCATTCGTTTGTGTCGCTTCCGGCCGGCCGCTTATCTCGATATTAGCTTGAACGTACCGGGTTCGCAGACCTGAGTGAAAGGAAAAATTATGGCCACCAGAGCCGATGCGATTGAAAACGCTCGCCAGCATCTTCGGTCCGGCGAATTCATTGCCGAACTCGACCGCAGGGTTGCATATCGGACCGAAAGCCAGAATCCAGCCGGTGGCGATGCGTTGCGCGCCTATCTCGAGGAGAATCTGCAGCCGGCGTTTTCCGAGCTCGATTTTGCCACGCGACTGATCGAATCGCCGACCGGCAGGGGGCCGTATTTGCTGGCGGAATATCGAGAGGACACCGCCCGCCCGACCGTTCTCACCTATGGCCACGGCGACGTCGTGGACGGCATGGTCGGCGAATGGCGGGATGATCTCGATCCGTGGCGGACGACCACCAAAGGCGAGCGCGTCTATGGCCGCGGCACGGCCGACAACAAGGGACAGCACAGCATCAATTTATCGGCGCTGCGTGCGGTCCGCGAGGCGCGTGGCGGCAAACTCGGCTTCAATGCAAAATTCATCATCGAGACCGGCGAGGAGATCGGCTCGCCGGATCTGCGCCAGGTATGCGAATCCCTGCGCGATGAGTTGGCAGCCGATTTGTTCTTGGCCTCCGATGGGCCGCGGCTTTCCGCCGATCGTCCGACCATCTTTCTCGGCTGCCGCGGCGGCATCCGCATCCATCTCGACGTGAATCTGCGCGAGGGCGGGCACCATTCCGGCAATTGGGGCGGCGTGCTCGCCAATCCCGCGACAATTTTGGCGAACGCGATCTCAATCCTTGTCGACGGCAACGGGCGACTGCAGCTGGAGGAATTAAAGCCGCCGCGGAT
>JBJMTR010000403.1:0-8696 GCA_045811565.1 Bradyrhizobium sp. | reverse complement strand
TTTCGGAAGCTTGCCGCGCGCTCGACTTCCCGGTCGTCTCAGGCAATGTTTCGCTCTACAACGAGACCAATGGCCGCGGCATCCTGCCGACGCCCTCGATCGGCGGCGTCGGGCTGCTCGACGACTTCACCCAATCAGCGACGCTCGCCTTCAAGGCGGCGGGCGAGGCGATCCTGCTGGTCGGCGAGACCCATGGCTGGCTCGGCCAGTCCGTGTATTTGCGCGACATCTGCGGCCGCGAAGAGGGTGCGCCGCCGCCGGTCGACCTTGCGGCTGAAAAGCGCAACGGCTGCGTGGTGCGCGGCATGATTCACGCCGGCACCGCGACGTCAGTGCATGACGTTTCCGACGGTGGACTTCTGATCGCGCTGGCGGAAATGGCGATTGCAAGCGGCATCGGCGCACAGCTAATCGCTTCGCCGGCTGCCATCGTGCCGCATGCCTACTGGTTCGGCGAGGACCAGGCGCGTTACATCGTGACCGTGCCGGAGGAACAGGCCGGCCGCGTGCTTGCAAAAATGAAGGGCGCCGACGTGCCCTGCGTCCGCATCGGCACCACTGGTGGTGACGCGATTGCGGTCGCGGGTGAAGCGCCGGTGGCGGTAACGACGCTGAGCACGGCGTTCGAAAGCTGGCTGCCGGCCTATATGAGCGGCAAGGGCTCCTGATCCCTTGCCGTCTTTCCGGGATGGTGCGCGAGCACCAGACCTCAGATGCGCAATTGCGCATCGGGGAACCTCGAGATTCTCCAATGTGCAATTGCACATCGCAGTTCGATGCTGCGCATCGCCCCGGAATGACGATCCCAATACGATCAATCGGTTCTCATAACACGCGCGTCGCGCCGGGAATCTTGCGCAAAGCCGCTGTCACCGCCCAGCTCAATGCCACCGTCAGCACGAACGCGATCGATGCTTTGAGGATGGCTGGCAAGTCGAAGTCGAACAGCCAGTATTGCAGCCAGAGCACGATCGGGTAATGCACCAGGAACATGCCATAGGCATCGCCCTGCATACGGTCGAGCAATGTGGGCCCCGGTTCCTTTGAATGCAGGAAGAACGCCAGGATCGCGAACAGAATGGCGGCGCTGAACGCGGCAAAGAACAGACCGTAGCTCGCCTCATACCAACGCGGCAGCACGTTGGGATTGCCCAATATCTCGCGTTTGATCGTGATCAGCACCCACAGCAGGCAATAGGGGACCAGTGTCGCGATCACCCAGACCCGGCGCATCTTCGGTAGCTGTCCGTCGGCGCTGAGTACCCCGCGATCGAAGTTCGCGGCGCCGACGCCCGCTCCGATGAAGAAATAGGCCGCATACAAAAGTACGCGGCTGGCCTGAATGTCGAACGGTCCGAATTCGAACCAGCGGCTCGGTCCGTAATAAAGCCGCGACGGAACATAGACGATCGCGGTGACCGCGATGAGGAACAGCAGGAAAAGACCCGGCCGCTCGAAGCCGCGCAGCGACAGGCGATTGATCGGAGCGACAAGATTTGGCCAGAGCCGATAGAGCGCGCTTGCCGTCAGATCGAACGCCAACAAGACCCAGACGAACCATATCGGTCCGCTTGGCCACGATCCCTTTGTCACCGTCTTCCACCAGAATGAAGCGAAGCCCAGATCGGGCTGTTGCCGCACCGCGAGGGCATAGTACGCGATCGGAATGATGGTGAATGCGGCGATCGCAAACGGCAGGCCGAGCCGGAGCAGGCGATCCCTGAGAAAGACCTGCGGCGGCTTGTGCGCGAGGCCGGGCCATACGAACAATCCCGAGAGAAAAAAGAACATCGCCATGAAGAAACTGTCGGTGGCGAGTACGATGGCGTCGAAGCCGAGCCAGAACTTCGGATCGGTATGGCCGAAATACGTGTAGGGGATGACGGCGTGATGCAGGAGCACCACGAGCGTCAGAAAGGTACGGGCGCGATCGAGCGCCGCGTTGCGCGACCTGACTTTTGGCGCGGCGAGAAGGTCCGCGGACGCCATTGTGGAAATCGTCGTCATGCGAGCCCCGGCAGGGTGATTGTGCCGGATGTTGCAACCTGGAACCGGATTGAGCAAGGCCCAATCGTCGCATTTGAGCAACGCCGATGTGATGCCTGCGCTGCGCGACAAACCGGAACGGTGCGAATCCGGAGACGTTGAGTGGGACAGCATCCAAACCGGAGACTGCTCATGCGACACAAACTATATCTTTCGGCCGTGATCGCGATGTCCCTTATGTCAGCCACATCGACTGCGTTCGCACAAAATACCGGTGCCGCCGGCGCGCAGGGCGGTGTCGCGCCCGGCATGGGTGGCGTGCCTCCGGTCGGCACGGCACCGACCAATCCGGGGTCGGCCGGCATATCATCGGCGCCGGGCGGGTCATCGACCACGACGACGGGCACGGGGACCGGCTCACCATTGGGCTTCAACCCCGGAATCAGCCAACCCGGCGCGCCAAACACCTCCACGCCGGGGACGATCGGCACCGGCGCGTCGCCAAGTGGCCTGCCGGGTGACGACCCGGCGCATCCAGGCTTTCCCGGAAAGGTCGGACAATAGATCAAAAATGGTCATGAAACAGGGCGGCGGTCTACGCCGTCCGTTTGGTTTTTGGAACCAGTTCCATGGAAGCGAGGTTAGGTCCGCGCAGCCGGGCATCGCGCGGCGAATAGGAGCAAGCAATGACCCTTCTTAAATGGGCCCTGATTTTCCTCGTGGTTTCGATTATCGCCGGTCTTCTCGGCTTCACCGGCATTTCAGCCGCGTCGGCCGATATCGCCCGTGTCCTGTTCTACATCTTCGTGGTGATCTTCCTGGTGCTGCTGATACTCGGGCTCACGATATTTAGAGCGTAGAGCGAACGTTGTCGCGAGCAGCGACGACGTTACTGTCGTTCCGGGCTCGATGCTAGCGCATCGCCCCGGAATGACAGGCGTCAATCTCTCACGCCACTTCCTCGATCGTAACCTTGTCCGGATAGAACGCCAGGTGGCCGGCGATCTCGGCCATGGCCGGGAATGGCGTCTCATAGGTCCAGATCGAATTCTCCAGCGTCTTGCCGTTGGCCTTGACGCTGAAATAATTTGCATCGCCCTTGTAGGGGCAGTGCGTGGTCCGCTCGGTGCGGGAGAGCAGGGCCATATTGGTATCCTCGCGCGGTACATATTGCACGGCAGGATAGTTGGCTTCCTTCAGGGTCAGCGCGTGGGTGGTGTCGGCGATGACGACCCCGCCGGCGGAGACGCGGACGCGCTTCGGATTGGTGGTAATGGTGATCGGATGGTCGGGACCGGGGAGTTTCATTTTCTAAGCCCTTTTGGTCAGTTCGTTGTGACCAGATGACCGGATCATTCAGGTTTAAAACGATTGGAACGGCGGTATATATAGTACTGGAAATGGTGACCTAGAAGACGGTACGGGCTAGGTTCATTCGTCACGGTTGCGAGAGATGGGCCGTGATTCGAACGACATGAAGGAGATCTGCTGGAATGCCGATGGACGCCCGCGATATCGAATCGATGATCAAGGCGGCTATACCCGATGCCCGGGTGACAATCCGCGATCTCGCCGGCGATGGCGACCACTACGCGGCGACCGTGATCTCGGAATCCTTCCGCGGCAAGTCCCGCGTCCAGCAACACCAGATCGTCTACCAGTCGCTCAAGGGCCAGATGGGCGGCGTGCTGCATGCGTTGGCGCTGCAGACCGGGGTGCCGGAGGGATAATCCCAATTCAGAGGGGCGCCATGGCTGCAGGTAATCCACATGGCGCGATGTTTCGCGTCATCGTTCCGAACCAGCACAGCCGCGTCACCTATGCCGAGCTGTTCTTCGACCTCGTTTTCGTGTTCGCGGTCACGCAGATTTCGCACACGCTGCTCGGCCGCTTTACCCTGCTCGGAGTGCTGCAGGTCAGCATGCTGTTCCTCGCGGTCTGGTGGGTGTGGGTCTATACATCCTGGATCACCAACTGGCTGAATCCTGAAAAGACCCCGGTCCGGCTGCTGCTGTTTCTGATGATGCTCGGTGGGCTGGTGCTCTCGACTTCGATCCCGACGGCCTTCGAGGCGCGCGGACTTTGGTTTGCCGTCGCCTACGCCTCGATGCAGGTTGGCAAGACGGTGTTTCTTTGGTTGTCGACACCACATTCCCGACCATCGGCCCGGTTGAACGCGATCCGTATCGCCTCCTGGCTGTCGATGTCGGCGATCTTCTGGATCGCGGGCGGGTTCGCCGAAATCGAGGCGCGGCTGGTGCTTTGGGCGATCGCGCTCGGGATCGAATATATTTCGCCGGCGGTCCGGTTCTGGATCCCCCGGTACGGCGCGTCTTCGGTCGCGGATTGGGTGATCGAAGGCGGCCACATGGCCGAGCGCTGCGCGCTATTCATCATCATCGCACTCGGCGAATCCATTATTGTCACCGGAGCGACGTTTGCAGAATTGACCTGGACTACGGAAACCATTGGCGCGGCCCTGTCGGCTTTCGTCGGCAGTATCGCAATGTGGTGGATCTATTTCCACAGGGGCGCCGAAGCCGGCTCCGAGGAGATCTCACGATCGAGCGAGCCGGGCAGGTTGGCGCGGTTGGCCTATACTTACCTGCATATGCCGATCGTGGCCGGCATCATTGTCGCGGCGGTGGCCGATGAACTCGTGCTGAAGCATCCAGGCGGTCATTCCGATCTCAAGACCGTGTTGAGCGCGATCGGTGGGCCGCTGCTGTTCCTGTTCGGAACGATCCTGTTCAAGCACAGCTTTCGCGGCTTCCTTCAACTATCGCACGGCATTGGCATTATTGCGTTGTGCGTGCTCGCCTGGTTCGCCGGCGATTTGTCGCCGCTGCTGCTCTCGGTCCTCACGTCCGCGATCATGATCGTGGTCGCGGCATGGGAATCGCTGTCGCTGAGGGCACCCTCGGAGGAATCTCAGTCCGAAGCGAGCAGCGCGTGAACCGAGAACATTTTGTCCTTGTCGGTCCAGGATTCCCGCACCGTCCAGCCCGAGTCGCGGGCGAGCGCGGTGAAACGCTCGAGAGAGTATTTGTAACTGTTCTCGGTATGAATGCTTTCGCCGGGATGAAACGAGAAGTTCTTTCCCAGAATACGAACGCTTTGCGCCTTTCGGCTGATCAAGTGCATTTCGATGCGGTGGCGGTCGCGATTATAAATAGAACGGTGGGAAAAAGCCGAAAGATCGAAATTGCCGCCGAGCTCGCGGTTGATGCGCACCAGCACATTGAGATTGAATCGCGCGGTGACACCGGCGGTATCGTTGTAGGCGTGATAGAGGACACGTTCGTCTTTTTCGAGGTCGACACCGATGATCATCCGGGCGCCGCCGCCCAGAATTTCGCGCGCGGTGCGCATGAAGGCAGAAGCCTCCTGCGGCTCGAAATTGCCGAGCGTCGATCCCGGGAAGAACCCGACCTTCGGCATCCCGGCGATATCAGCCGGCAAAGCGAACGGCGCGGTGAAATCGGCCGCGACCGGATAAATGCCGAGCAAAGGAAAATCCTTGCGCAGGGCATCGGCCTGCGCGTTCAGGAAATCGCCTGAAATGTCGACGGGAACGTAGGCCCCGAACTTGCAGCGCTCCAGCAGTAGCCGCACTTTTGTGGTCGCGCCGGCGCCAAATTCGACCAATGCTGCGCCATCGGGGAGGTGAGCGGCGATTTCGCTGCCGCGATCGCGCAGGATGGCAAGCTCGGTGCGGGTCGGGTAATATTCCGGCAGTACCGTGATCTGCTCGAACAGCTCCGATCCGGTGGCGTCATAGAAATATTTCGGCGACAGACGTTTGGGATGTTGCGACAGATCGCCGATCACGTCGCCGGCAAACGCCGACGCCTGGTCGTCGAACTGCTGCGCGTTGGCCAAAGCGGGCGCGTGCACATTCATGATACTCTCCTGAACGCGCTTTCCCGCGCGCTTTTGACCCAAAGGAACCGTCAGGCGTAGTCGGCGAGGCGTAATCCCGTGAATTGCCAGCGGTGGTGCGGATAAAAGAAGTTGCGATAAGTGATACGGCTGTGTCCGCTCGGAGTTGCAAGCGAGGAGCCGCGGAGCACGAGTTGATTGACCATGAACTTGCCGTTGTACTCGCCGAGCGCCCCGTCGATGGCGCGATAGCCGGGATAGGGCGCGTAGGCGCTGCGGGTCCACTGCCAGACGACGCCGAAGGCATCGTTAAGATGGCCGGCGCGGGCGGCGACTTCCCATTCCATTTCGGTCGGCAGATGTTTTCCGGCCCAACGCGCGAAAGCATCGGCCTCGTAGTAGCTGACATGGCAGACCGGGGCTGACGGATCGATCGGCTGCAATCCGCCGAGTGTCATGATCTGCCATTCGCCATCGATCTGGCGCCAATGGCCGGGCGCCTGCCATTGCTCGTTCTCGACAGTGGCAAAACCGTCCATCAGCCAAAGAGTTGCCGTCGCGTAGCCGCCGTCGCCCATGAAAGCGAGCCATTCCGCATTGGTGACGAGGTTGCGAGCGAGTTTTACCGGGCCGACGAGCGCGCGGTGCGCGGGCTTTTCATTGTCGAAATGAAAGCTCTCGTCGGCATGCCCGACGGTATGGATGCCTTCGTTGAGCGCCACCCATTCGTCGCCGCTGCGGTCTGATGCCGGGAAGCGCCACGCCGAATCGTAGGCCGGGGAAATCGGATTTTGCGCAAAGGCGTGCAGGATGTCGGTCAGCATCAATTCCTGATGCTGCTGTTCGTGATTGAGGCCGACCTCGACCAGCGGCGCCAGTTTGGCCACAGCCCCCTCGCCGGCGGTCCGGAAGAATTTCACCACGGCAGCGTCGACCTGCCGGCGATAAGAGGTGATTTCGTCGGCGCTTGGCCGGGTCAGGTGGCCGCGTTGATGGCGGGCATGCCGCGGTCCGGCGCTGACGTAATAGGAATTGAACAGATAGGCGTAGTCGGGGTGAAAAGGCTGGTAGCCTTCGGCATGCTCGCCGAGCAAGAACTGCTCGAAGAACCAGGTAGTGTGGGCGCGGTGCCATTTTGCCGGGCTTGCGTCCGGCATCGACTGGATCAGCTGATCTTCGGGGGATAGAGGGGCGGCGCGGCGTTCGGTCTCGCCCCGGACCGCCAAAAAGGCTGCGATCAGATCCTCGGCAAGGGGGCCGGAATCGGGGGCACGTGACGGGACGGGGGCGGGATGGGCGGCCGCAGCGGATACTGGTTTCGTCACTGGTGTCTCCGGTTCGGGAAAGAACGTTGCTTTGGCGAACTGGTTCCTTAACGGACAGTCCGTCCTAGATAGGGTTCCCGTTCAGGAAAAAAAGCCTCCCGCCGCTATGATATTGATATCATCAGACTATGACCCGGCCCGCCCGGAAGGCGTCCAAACCGGTCCATGCATGCCAGCTTCTCGCCATTTTACTTTGGATGCCCAACGCTTTGGGCTACATATATGTGCAATGTCCGGTTAAACGGGCCGAGCCGGCCCGCTAGCTAATGCCGCAAGGGGCACTGCCCCAAAAGGAAGTGAATATGAGCATCGAGCAATTCATCGACAACGAAGTGAAGTCGAACGACGTCGTGCTGTTCATGAAGGGCACGCCGCAATTTCCGCAGTGCGGTTTTTCCGGCCAGGTGGTGCAGATCCTCGATCACATCGGGGTCGGCTATAAGGGGCTGAACGTTCTCGAATCCGCCGAACTGCGCGACGGCATCAAGACGTATTCGAACTGGCCGACCATTCCGCAGCTCTATGTCAAAGGCGAATTCATCGGCGGCTGTGACATCGTCCGCGAGATGTTCCAGGCCGGCGAATTGCAGCAGCTGTTTGCCGACAAGGGCGTCGCGGTCAACGCGGCAGTCTGAGGTTGACGGCGCGCCAGATCGGCAAGGCGCGGCTCGAAGTCATCGTTGCCGACATCACCACCTTGCGCGTTGATGCGATCGTCAACGCTGCCAACACGTCGCTTCTCGGTGGGGGCGGCGTCGATGGCGCGATCCATCGGGCGGCGGGCCCCGAGTTGCTCGCCGAATGCCGTACGCTGCATGGCTGCAAGACGGGCGACGCCAAAATCACCAGGGCATACCGCCTGCCGGCGAGGCATGTGATCCATGCCGTCGGCCCGGTCTGGCAAGGCGGCAAGCAGGGCGAGGATGGGCTGCTCGCCTCCTGCTATCGCTGCGCGATCGAACTCTGCCAGGCCAACAATCTTGCTTCGGTGGCCTTCCCGGCGATTTCCACAGGTGTCTATCACTTCCCGGCAGATCGCGCGGCCGGCATCGCGGTCACCACGACGGTCAACGAGCTGGCGGCGGCGCCAGCGGTGACACGGGTGATCTTCTGCTGCTTCTCCGGAGACAGTGCGCGGCTGCACGAGGCGGAGCTGGCCGCCTACGGCAGCCCTTGTGCCGAGTGAGACGCCACCGCTACACTGCCCGGCGAATTAGCGAGCGCCAGCGCATCCAGCGCACCCTCGAGCAGTCGATCTATGAAGCGATGGAGAACTGAAGGGCTTTCGCGCCGCTGTTTTGCTGCATTGGCGCTGGCGTTTCTGGTCGTCCCGGCATGTAGCGCCCTTGCGGAATCTCCCTCGACGGCGCCGCACAGCTTTTCCGCTGCGGGGCTTGACCGAGTCCGCGACTACATCCGTAACGAAATCGCGACCGGCAAGATTCCCGGCGCGATTCTCTTGATCCAGCAGCACGGCAAGCCGGTTTATTTCGAGAATTTCGG
>JBJMTR010000402.1:0-6525 GCA_045811565.1 Bradyrhizobium sp. | reverse complement strand
GCCGCCCTGCCCTTCGACGCCGTGGCACGCGGCGCACTGCTCCGCGTAAACCGCGCGGCCGCGCTCGACGCTGCCGCTGCCCGGCGGCAGGTTCGATCCGTCGCGGCTGATGTCGATGTCCCAGCCGGCGATTTCGGCAGGCGTGGCCGCTTGGCCGATGCCGTAGGGTTCCTCTGCCTGTGCGGCGGCGCTGAAGGCTATGGCGGCAATCAGAAGCGCGATTGGCGAACTAGGCTTGCGCATTGCTGACTTCCCCAAGTGCGCTGATGCGCCAAGGCCAGATCGCGTTGTTATGGTAGAAGTGATTGGTGCCGCGAACGGCCAGCAATTCCGCGAGCGTCGGCTGGACATAGTCCGTCTCGTCGATGGCACGGCTCTGGATAATGGCTTCCTCTCCATCCCATTGCCATGGCATGCGGAAGCGCGTCAGCGCGCGGGTCAGGATCGGCTCCTGAAGTTCGGCCGGCCTCCATTCCTTGCCGCCATCGACGGAAATCTCGACGCGCTTGATCTTCCCATGCCCGCTCCAAGCAAGGCCCGTGATCTCGTGGAAACCGGGCCCGCTCAGTATCTGTCCGCCCGAGGGACGCGTGATTATCGACTTCGCCTCCATGTAGAAGGTGAATTCGCGCGCCGTGCCGTCCGGCATCAGGTCGGTGTATTTCGAAGTCTCTTCGCGCGAATAAACGGGCTCCGCGACCGCCTTCAGCCGGCGCAGCCATTTTATGCTCATGTTGCCTTCAAACCCGGGCAGCAACAGCCGCAGCGGATAGCCCTGTTGCGGGCGCAGCCGTTCGCCGTTCTGGCTGTAGACCAGCATGGCATCGTCGGGGCACTTTTCGATCGGGATGCTTCTCGTCAGTGCCGCAGCGTCAGCGCCCTCGGCCACGATCCATTTCGCATCCTTGTGCAAGCCGGCTTCGTCAAGCACATGCTTCAGCCGAACGCCGGTCCATTCGGCGCAGCTGACGAGGCCGACCAGATCGGAGGCCGTCTTGCCATAGGGTTTGGTATAGATGGGATTACCGGAACACTCGATGAAATAGATCCGCGATTCCGACGGAAAGCGCCGGATATCCTCCATCGTGAACACCAGCGGTCGATCGACCATGCCGTGCAGCATCAACCGATGCTGGGCCGGATCAATCGTCGGCACGCCGCCATGATGACGCTCATAGAACAGGCCATTCGGCGTAATGATGCCGTCGAGATCCTGCAGCGGGGTGCGGCCGGATGCGGAAATATACTGCGGCAACCGCTTCGAGATGTTTTTGACGACGTCCTTTTCGTACACCGAGGGCGTACCATAGGGCTGGCTGCCCATCGGATCGCCCGGCGTTTTCATCCACTCGGGCACATTGGGAGGAAGGTTTTCGGTAGCCCGTGCTTGCGCCAGTGCATCCGTTCCACCGAGCGCGCCCACGGCGGAACCACCGGCGAGCGCGGCGCCTGCCTGCAGGAAACGTCGGCGCGAGGACCGCGCGGCCGGCTTGTCGGAAATGCTCATCGACGGTTTCTCTCAATATTCTCGTAACCACCCTCGACCAGCCTAGCATCGAACGCGGCGCGAGGCATTCACATCTGCAAGCGTGTCCTATTCACCCGACACCACCGGCAGCTTCTCGAGCGCCCGCAATCCCGGCCGCCGGCGCCAGCGGATCTGCGACGGTTCGACCGCGAGCTGAAGTTTCGGCCAGCGCACAAACAGCGCCTGCAGGGCGCACATCGCCTCGATCCGGGCCAGCTGATGGCCGAGACAAAAATGGATCCCGGTGCCGAAGGAGATGTGGCGATTCGGCCGCCGCTCGAGATCGAGCCGCTCGGGATCGATGTGCGCGGCGGGGTCGACGTTGGCCGCCGCGATCATGACCATGATGCGATCGTTCTTCTTGAGACGCACCCCGGCAAGCTCGAAGTCGCGGCGAACGTAGCGCGGTTTTGAGAACTGCACCGGCGACACGAAGCGCAAGAATTCTTCGACCGCGAGGCCGGCGCGCCGCCAATCCTGCTCGAGCCAGTCGCGCAGAGAAGGATTTGTCAACAGCTCGTAGACCGAGCCGCTGATCAGATGTGTCGTCGTCTCCGAGCCTGCGCCGAGCAGCAAAAACACCATCGACACCATTTCGTCCGGGGTGACGCGCCCGCCCTCCTTCTCGACCTGGATCAATTCCCCGATCAAGCCTTCGCTGCCTTCCGCGCGCGCTAGCCGCAGGCGCTCCTCCAGATAGCGCCGCATCTTCATCAATCCGCCGATCATGCGCAGGAACCCGAGGGCATTGGTCAATTGCGCCATCGAATTCGCCCAATCGATGAATTTTGGCCGCTCGGCGGCCGGCAGGCCCAGCAATTCGCAAATCACCGACAGCGGCAGGATCCGCGCATAGCGCTGGACGACGTCGGCGGGGCTTCCTTCGGCAAACAGTTTGTCCGCGAGCCCGTCGGCAATGGCGCGGATGTGCGGCTCCATGTCGAGCACCGCGCGGCGGCGGAACGCCTCGTCGACGATGCCGCGCAGGCGGGTGTGATCCGGCTCGTCCATCGTCAGCATGTTGTTGGCGAAGGTCGCGATGAACGATGGCATCCACCAGCGCAGCCCGGCGACCGCCCCGCCCTCCTTGCGCATCGCGAAGGTGGCGTTGTCCTTCAGCACCTCGGCGGTCGCCTCATAGGTGGTGGTGATCCAGACTTGACCTACGATCGGAAACCGCGTCGCGACGACCGGGCCGAGCGCGCGCAACCGGGCGATGCCGGCTGCGGGATCGCGAAAGAACGGTTCACTGGAGAAATCGACATCGGACCGCATGGGAGTCTCCGCTGCAATATCAAATATTCCGCTCAGGCCTCTGTGCGGCGGTCAGCCCAGCCTCGCTCAGGTGCATGTCAGGCAAGCGGCGGCGTGCCGTGGGTGTGAAACGACTCGATCGTCTTCAGTCCCCACGCCTGGCCCTTCTTGCGCTCTCCCTCGGTCCACACGATCGGTTTCCAGTCCGGCGCCAGGATGAGACGGGCACCGGCATTGGCGACCTCGACGCGGTTGCCGCCGGGCTCGTAGACGTAGAGGAAGAAGGTCTGCTGGATCGCGTGCTTGTGCGGGCCGGTCTCGATAAAGACGCCGTTCTCCAGAAAAATATCGGCCGCGCGCAAGATTTCCTCGCGGCTGTCGAGCGCGTAGGTGACGTGATGGAAGCGGCCCGGTGTATTCGAATGATCGCGCGAATAGGCGAAATCGTAGCTCTTGTTCGACATCGTCATCCACATCGCGGCTTCGGTCCCATCGTTGAGCACGATCTGTTCGGTCAGCCGGCAGCCGAGGTATTCTTCGAAGAAGATGCGGTTGGCCTTGATATCGACTGCAAGGCAATTGAGGTGATCGAGACGGCGAACGTTGACACCGCGCGCGGGAAACCGCTGCGCCTGGTTCTTTAATGCAGGCTTGAGCTCAGGCGGGGCCTGGTACCATTCGGTCTCGTAATAGAGCTCGATGATATGGCCATCGGGATCCCTGCAGCGGAACGCCGGCCCCTGCCCCATGTCGCCGTCGATCCAGCCGATCTCGAACTTCGATCCCTTGAGCGCGGCGACGCGGCGCTCCAGCGCCTGCGGGCTGCGGGCGCGCAGCGCCATGTGACCCATGCCTGACGTCTTCGACGCCGTCAGCTTCAGCGAATAGCGCTCGTAATCATCCCAGCCGCGCAAATAGACAGACTCGCCCTGGCGCCCACTGATCGTCATGCCCATGACGTCGACGAAGAATTTCAGGCTCTCGTCCGGCTTCGGTGTCAGCAATTCCATATGGCCGAGATGGGCGAGATCGAAGATCGGCTCCGGTTTCATCGGCGTCTCTCCTATTGCCAAAGCGATCGCGTCACATCGTCGAACAGCTCATCCATCGCGAACGCACGCGGAATGAGCTCTTGCTGCGCCGTATAGCGAATAATCATCTCCAGCGAGCGGCGCATTTCATCGACGCTGAAACGGGGCGTCGCCGCCGAGGCAGCATCGGCAAGCAGCCGATGGACCTCCCGCACGACGTCAGGATGTTTGTCGGACAACGTCTGGCTCACCACCACCATATGGTTGATCGGCACTACGCCGTGTCTTGCGAACCAGGCTTTCGCCTCCGCGGCGACGTCGGAGAATAGCGGCTTCAGGTCGGGATGCCCTGATTGCTCCCCGAGTACCGCATCGAGTTCGCCGTCGATCAGCATCTGGACGATCTGCTTGCCGGCCGCCGCCCGCGTCGTCGTATCCCTGAATTCGGCAACATGCGCATCCTCGAACGTTACCCAATCAATCGAAGTGAGGTCGACGCCGTAATCATTGGCGAGAATGCCGCGTAGCCACGCGCCAGTCGTGGTGGTGAAGGAGCGGATGCCAACGCGTTTGCCGTTGAGGTCCGCGGGTGTCAGCGTGCCGTGCCTTGAATTGTAAAGCGCGTAAGCGTGCTGAAACCGCGCCAGCACCACATCGGGCAGCAGCACCATCGGCTTGCCTGCGGATTTCGCCATCAGATACGTTACGATCGCCATTTCCGATACATCGAACGCCTGCTCGCGGACCATCGGCTTGAAACCCTTGTTGGTCGGCGAATACTCGACGAAATCGAACTGAACCAGATCAGATTCGACCGAACCATCCTTCAGCGCTGATGTGCAGGGATGATCGCCCAGCAATGTACGCAGGCGCATCGCCATTTCAGTCGGCCTCCGGCTCGTCGATATAGACGAGGCCGGCTTTCGCCAGGGCCTCGCGCATGTTGTACATGTCGAGCCCGAGGACGCCAGCGGCGAGCTGCCTGCGCTTGCCCTCTTCGTCGGCATGGCGCTTTTCGGCGTTTGCGATCACGTCGGCGGCATCCTTGCGGCTCACCACCACGACGCCGTCATCATCGGCGATCACCGCATCGCCCGGCACCACGTTGATGCCGGCGCAGACTACCGGGATGTTGACCGCACCCAACGTCGCCTTGACCGTCCCCTTCGCCGAGATCGCTCTCGACCACACCGGAAAGCCCATCTCGCGCAGCGATTTGGCGTCACGCGCGCCGGCATCGATGACGAGGCCAACGACGCCGCGCGCCATCAGCGAGGTCGCCAAGAGATCGCCGAACATGCCGTCGGTATTATCGGCGCTGCAACCGACCACAAGGATGTCGCCCGGCTTGCAGTGCTCGACCGCGACATGGATCATCCAGTTATCGCCGGGATGCACAAGCACGGTCACCGCGGTGCCTGCCGCCTCGCCGCCCGTCCACACCGGGCGCAGATAGGGCCTCATAAGCCCGGTGCGGCCATACGCCTCGTGCACCGTGGCGGTGCCGAGCGTGCCAAGCCGTTTCACCAGATCCGCATCGGTCCGTTTGATGTTGCGAACGACGACCGTCTTCATATCAATTCCTCCACCGCCATCGGAAACAGCCGCTGATAGGCCTCGCCATAGGTCATGGCCTTGCCCGAGTTGCGGCCGCCCTGCATGCCGCGCTGAAGCGCGACGCGCTCATAATAGGCCCACAAATGTTTCTGGGCCGCGAGAATCTCAAACGTCTTGCGCTTGATGTCCCAGACCTCGTCGATGTTGAGGATCACCTGCGGCTTGAAATTGCACATCTCCGGCTGGTGGGGCTCGAACAGAAATACCGGCGGGGCGTTGTAGCTGTAGTCGGCCTGCGGCTTGTGGCCCATCGCCTGGGCCACGATCCGCGCTTCCTGCGCATAGGCCGCGGCCGCGGGATGGTCGACGTTGTAAGGATCTTCGAGTGAATGCGTCAGCACAAAGCTCGGGTTAATCTCGCGGTAAATGTCGATCAGCCGCTCGATATGCGCGTCGCTGAGCCGCAAGGGATAATCGCCGGCATCGAAGAATTCGATCTCGGCGCCGAGCGCCGCGGCGGCCCGCTCGGCTTCATCGCGGCGGCCGGCCTTGACCTTCTCCAGCGTCATGCCCGGCTGCTTCCAGGCGAACTGGGATTCGCCGCGCTCGCCGAACGCCAGGCAGACGATCTTGACGCGATAGCCCTTTTTGGCGTGAAGCGCGATGGCGCCGCCGGCGCGCCAGACGAAATCGCCGGGATGGGCCGACACCACCAAACCTGTTTTCGTTGCCGCCATCGGGTGTCCTTTCTTGTGTCCGCCATTTCCTTTGTCCGCCAGCAGCGTTGGCGGCAATCGACACACCGGCCTGGTCGGAGTTACCGACTTCCGAATTCAAACAGCGTCGTACAAAAGCTGCGGTCAAGTAAACAGATGCGGATCGAGCACAACTGAAGCCGATCGTGCTCGCGCGGATAGCTTTGCCTATCTCGCATTCGCCGGCGCGTGCAGATGCCACAAATCGGCGCGCCAGTGCAGCACGATCGCCATCATTAGCGAAAGCCCGGCGATGGCGTAAAGCGTTCCCATCGCGGCATAGCCGACCAGGTCAATCAGGCTGCCGGCGGCCAAAAGGCCCAGCGGCAAGCCGTAGATCACCATCATGCGTACGCCCATCACCCGGCCGCGGAACTGTTCGTTTGCGGTGCGCATCAGG
>JBJMTR010000401.1:0-5750 GCA_045811565.1 Bradyrhizobium sp. | reverse complement strand
TGGTGGCACTGCCGAGGGCGCGGTGAAATTGCTGCGCCAGATCGGCGCCAACGTGGTCGCCGCCTGTTTCATCATCGATTTGCCCGATCTCGGCGGTGCTGCGCGCTTGCGGACGATGGACGTGCCGGTGCGAACGCTGATGACGTTCGACGGACATTGAGAAATTTCTCACCGCCGTGCCCCTCAAATATTACCCGGGCAATAATATGGGCGGCAATCTCGGCGCCAGCGGGTGAACACTGGATCGATTAGCGTTACGACCGCTGCAGCATGAGGCTGAGCTCGAGGTCGCGGAAGGCGGTGTAGTTCCGGCGGATCCATTGATGCAGTTCGGTCGACGAATCCTTCTCGTTGCGCAAATAGGCAGTGAAGGAAAAGCTTAGGCGGTCGATATAGGTCTTCAGGAACACCGGCAGTGCGGCGAGGCGAAGCACCTGGGCATCGGCAAAGGCCGCGGGCAACTCGCCGCGCACCACGAATTCATTGTCGACGGTCACCAGCGCACGCGGCGGGATCTGCTGGCGCAGCATGTCATGGCCGCGCGCCGAGGCGCGGTCAATATCGGCGACGAACAGGATGATCGGTGCGATGCGGCGGCGGACGGCCTCTTTCATGAAGCCGATTTCCTCGGTCATCTTGAAGAATTCGTCGAAGGCATGAAAGCCGAGGTCGATCACCTTGGCGACGCCGTCGTTGACGATCAGACGATCCATCAGCTGCATCTTGCCGAAGGTATCGATGACGTCGGCGGTCTCGGTGATACCGGGGAGATAGTCGAGCAGCGAAGGTTCTTTCAAATTGATGTCGAACGCCGCCACCGTGCCGTTCTTCAACAGCAAAAATTCGCTCAAGAGACGCGCGACCAGCGTCTTGCCAACGAGCGGGCGGGGCGAGCAGATGATGTAGACGGGGGTGGACGACATCGTCAGCTATATCAGGCGAAATTTTTGCCCAATCCAGCCCCCGCCGTGGCCGGGCCAATGATTATTTTTCGCCGCCGCGCGCGGCCGCGCCTGCTTTGCCGGCGCCGACCAGGTCAGTCAGCTTGATGCGGTCGTACTCGCTCCAGACATTGGCCAGCCAGTGCCGGACATAGCCGCGCAGCACGAACGAATAATTCGCGGCATCGTCCTTCATGCCCTTGTTGGCGACGAATTTGAGGAACGGCACCGAGGAGACCTCGACCTGCTCATAGGCCATTTCGTTGAGTTTCGGGATCGTCAGGTCGGTGGCGTCCTTGATGCGGTGGAAATAGGAATTGTAGGTCGCCTGGTCCCACTGGAAGAACTGGGTATCGTTGATGAAGTTCTTGACCAGGAAATATTTTGCGCCGTGCATGAAATTCGCGGTCTCGGCGATTTCGTCCAGCGAGGCGATCGAGGGGCCCAGGATATGGAACACGGCAAAGGTGATCTGTCCTGACTTCGCGGCGTCAAGGAAGCCGATGTCGCGCAGCGAGGCCAGCGCGGGGGACAACAATCCGGCGCGGACGTCAATCACGGTGACGGAGGGGCCGTTATTGAGCGTATCGAAGATCTTCATCTGGTCCGCGGTCGTCGTCATGTCGACGATCTCGGTGATATCAGGATGAAAACGCCTAAGCGTGCCGCGCGGGGACTCGGTGTCGAAGGCGCGGGTCGGGACATTGTTGGCGTTGAAATAATCCAGCAGGGTTCGCGAGACGGTGGTCTTACCGACCCCGCCCTTATCAGCGCCCACCACAATCACGACTGGCTTTGCCATGGAATTCCCTTGAAAATCGCGCGCTCCCGATCGCGGGGCGATCGGCAAGTCCCCACGCCTGCTTTGGGCGCGAACATGGCAGAAACAAGGGAGAATTCAAACCCTTGGACCGCCAAGGGGATTATTCATGCGGATTTCGTTAACACCGTGAAAGAATTTCTTCAGCCGCGCCGGCCCCAAGGTCCTTGCGGGGCGCCTTGCGCTGCGTCGGCGGGCTCGCTGGCATCGCTCCAGGGTCCCTGCGGGACCGTGGCCGAGGGCTGATCCGTCGCCGACGGCTGGCCCGGCTGGTCGCTGGGCTCTCTACCAGCATCCCGGGGTAGGTCCAACGTGCCAGGGTCATGGCCACCGGCGAATTTCACCAGCGCCTCCACGCGCGAATCGACCGACGGATGGGTGGCGAACAGGTCGGCAAATCCCTCGCGCGGATTATCGACGCACAGTTCCATGACCGCCGAGGTCGCGCCGGAAAGCTCGCCGCGGTTCTCGATCTTGCGCAGCGCCGAGATCATGGCATCGGGATTCTTGGTCAATTCGACTGATCCGGCGTCGGCCAGGAACTCGCGCGAGCGCGAGAGCGCCAGCTTGACCACTTGCGACAGCAGCCAGGCCACCATGATGAGGACGACCGCGATGATGACGGCAACGATCGCACCGCCGCCGGAACCCTTGCTGTCGCGATCTGAAGAAGAGGACGAGGAGGATGACGAGGACGAGGAGGACGACGACCAGTCGCTTCCGGTGGAATTCCAGGACAGATTGGTGAACATCCGGAAGAACAACTCGCCGAAAAACCCGACCACCCCGGCCATGATGACGGCGACCACCATCAGCTGCACGTCGCCGTTGCGGATGTGGGTGAGCTCGTGCCCGAGCACGGCCTCGACCTCTTGGTCGTTGAGCGCCTTCAACAGGCCTGACGTAACTGTGACGGCGTATTGCCGCCGGTTGAGCCCGGTGGCGAACGCATTCAGCGCCGGGCTTTCCATCACCTTCAGCTTCGGCATCGGGATGCCGCGCGAGATGCAGAGATTTTCCAGGAGATTATAGAGCCGCGGCTGCTGCTGCCGCGTCACATTCTCGCCGCCGGTCACGGCGTCGACCATGTTCTGGTGGAAGAAATAGGCGATCACGATCCATGCCGCCGCTGCCGCCGTGGCGTAGGGGAACGCCGCGACCAGATCGCGCAACGCCCGCATCAAATAATAATCGATCGATCTCCCGCTATCGATCATCACCTCCGCGACCAGCGCGCCGGAATAGACCAGCACATAGATCAGGAGGAAGAGGCCGGCGAGCAGCAGCATCGAACGAAACTTGTTCGATGCGATGTGCGTGTAGAGACCGTAGGCGGCCATGGTCGGCTTTCGCTAGCAACAGTATCAAAACTTGACGCTCGGCGCGGCCTCGACTTCGGTGCGGCTGGCGCCGAGGTCGAAGAATTCCTTGCGGGTGAAACCAAACATGCCGGCGAACAGGGCGGCCGGCATCTGCTGGATGCCGGTGTTGTATTCCTGGACCGCGTTGTTGAAGAAGCGGCGGCTGGCGGCGATCTTGTTTTCGAGATCGGACAATTCGCTGGCGAGCTGCTGGAAATTGGCGTTGGCCTTCAGGTCCGGATAGGCTTCGGACAAGGCGATCAGCCGGCCGAGCGCGCCGCTCAACTGGTTCTCCGCGGCGGAGATCTGGGCTGGCCCCTGCGCCGACATCGCGGAATTGCGGGCCTTGATCACGTCGTCCAGCGTGCCGCGCTCGTGTGCGGCATAACCCTTCACGGTCTCGACAAGGTTCGGGATCAGGTCGTGGCGCTGCTTGAGCTGCACGTCGATGTCGGCAAACGCCTGACTGACACGCTGGCTCAGCGCAACCAGCCGGTTGTAGGCGGCGAAGGCGAACAGCACGAGGATGACGATGACGCCGAGAACGATCCAGCCGGTCGACATGGCAGAAACTCCTGATGGGATAAAGAATGCGTGGAACCTAGACGAAAACGGCGGCGCGCGTCAGCCCGCCCCTGAAGTGGGCATTGCCTTGGTCTGGTCCAGGGCGGGATTAATTCAAGGCGGCGGCCTCATCCTTCGGGACGCGGCGCATGCGCCGCTCCTCTGGATGAGGGTCACGCACTATCCCTCATGGTGAGGACGCGCCCTTCCGGCAGCGTACTGGCGCTGTCCGGTGCGCCGTCTCGAACCATGAGCGGTTAACCCTCCTCTATCGCCGCATCGCCCCATCGCCAGCGCCGGGCGCGGGCGTAATCTGCTTTGGTGCGGCGGGGTACTTTTGTGATGGCGAGCCCCTCGGGGGTGCAGAGTTTTGCCGTTACTTCGACCTTGCTGACGGCCGGCTGTGCGAGCACCCGGGCAGGGCGCCGCAATAGCGGCGTCCGCGTCAGCGCGACATAGGCGAATTTCTCGTCCTCGAACGGCAGTTCGGCGCCCTTGACCTGCTTGTGCGCGCGCGAGCGGGACAGGCGCTGCGTGAAGTGACACCAGTCTGGTGCCTGCAGCGGACATTTTCCGTCGTGAGGGCAGGGCGCCGCGACATGCGCGCCCGCCATAATCAATTGCTCGCGCAGCGCGATAATCCGCGCATAGCCCGCGGGCGTGCCCGGTTCGACGATCAACAGCGTGTCGCGGGTTTTCGCCCACATGTGTTCGGCGAGCGTCTGTCGCTCCGCGTCGCCGATTTCGCCGACCATGTAGCTCGCGATGACGAGGTCGGCCGCCTCGGTATCGCCGAGCAGGCGGCTTGCTTGTCCTGGTTCATATTTCATGTCGCGCAGATGCGCGCTGTTGCGGGCAAGCTCCAGCGCCAGCGCGCGCAACGCATCGTTGGCGTCGAGCAGCGTGAAGCGTCGCAGCGACGAGAACGCTTCCGCCGCCGCCCAAGTCGCAGTGCCCGGCCCGGCACCGATATCGAGCAGGCTTGCCGGCGCAAACTCCGGCCTGATGTCGCGCAGCGCGTTCAGGCTTGCAACAACCGCGGCATAGGTCGCGGGCATCCGTGCCAGCGCGTAGGCGAGCGCATCGACGTCCGACCTGATCCCGCCGGAGCCGCCGCCGTCGCGATAGGTCCGTGAGATGGCCGCGGCGCGGCTGGCGGTGTCGCTGCGGGAGAGGCCCTGCAGCTTGGCGTCGAGCGCCGTTTTCAGTTCGGCGGGGAGATCGGGTGAAGTCATCTATCCGTCGTCGTCATGCTCCGAGAAAGCGGGGCATCCAGTACTCCGAGACACTCGAGATTCCTACAGAAAGCCCAGCGTACTGGATCATCGCCAGAGCCTGCCATTGGGCGGCGCGGAGCGCCGACCCGGTTTCGGATGATGTCAATCTTTGCGGCGATCTCACGCCACGTTCTGATCGAGGATCTTCACTGCGTCATCGAGGCCGACCGAGACCAGTTGCGACACGCCGCGCTCGGCCATGGTGACGCCGAACAGCCGGTTCATCCGCGCCATCGTGATCGGATTATGCGTGATGATGATGAAGCGCGTCTCCGTGGAGGCGGTCATTTCATGCAGCAGGTTGCAGAACCGCTCGACATTGTGATCGTCGAGCGGCGCGTCGACTTCGTCCAGCACGCAGATCGGTGACGGGTTGGTGAGGAACACCGCAAAGATCAGCGCCAGCGCGGTCAGCGCCTGTTCGCCGCCGGATAATAGCGACAGCGTCTGCGGTTTCTTGCCGGGCGGCTTGGCAATTATTTCGAGTCCGGCCTCGAGCGGATCGTCGCTCTCGATCAGATGCAGTGCCGCTTCGCCGCCGCCGAACAGCTCGACGAACAGCCGCTTGAAGTGCTCGTTGACGATCTCGAACGAAGTCAACAGCCGTTCGCGCGCCTCGCGGTTGAGGCTCTGGATGCCCTGGCGAAGCCGCTTGATGGCTTCCACCAGATCGTCCCGTTCGGTGGTCAGTGTGGTGTGCTGGGTTTCGACCTCGCGCAGCTCTTCCTCGGCGCGCAGATTGACGGCGCCCAACCGCTCGCGGTCGCGGCGCAGCTTTTCGAGGTTT
>JBJMTR010000400.1:0-5688 GCA_045811565.1 Bradyrhizobium sp. | reverse complement strand
CGCCGTGATCGACGGCGATTTCGCCTTCGTCGCCGGCACCACCGGTTACGACTACAGCACCATGGCGATGCCAGCCGATGTCACGAGCCAGTCACGAAATTGCTTCAGGACCATCGAGGCCGCATTGAAGGAAGGCGGTTTCGCAATGGCCGATATCGTCCGCGCGACCTATTACCTCACCGACATCGAGGACGCGGATGCCCATTTCGCGGTCTGCGGCGAATTTCTCGGCGACATCCGCCCGGCCGCAACGCTGCTCGTCGTCGCGTCGCTCTTGAAGCCAGAGATGAAGGTCGAGATCGAAGTGACCGCGAAGCGACGTACCGCCTGATCGCTTCCCAAACGCCACAGTTAGATTGCTCTCCTGGAGACATTCATGAGCCCGTCCGCGCAAATCCACGCGAAAATTTCCGGCCCCATTGTCATGATCGGCTTCGGCTCGATCGGCAAAGGCACCCTGCCATTGATCGAGCGGCATTTCGCCTACGACAAATCGCGCTTCGTCATCATCGACCCGCATGAGGATGGCGAACTCGCCAGGCAACATGGCGTCCGCTTCATCAAGCAGGCGATCACCCGCGAGAATTACCGCGAGGTGCTGGTGCCGCTATTGACCGTGGGTGGCGGCCAGGGCTTTTGCGTCAATTTGTCGGTGGACACCTCCTCGGTGGACATCATGACGCTGTGCCGCGAGATCGGCTCGCTCTACATCGACACCGTGGTGGAGCCATGGGCAGGGTTCTATTTCGACAAGAAGATAACGCCGGAGAGCCGTTCGAACTATTCGCTGCGCGAAACGCTGCTGGCGGCCAAGCACAAGGGCCCGGGCGGGACGACGGCCGTGTCCACCTGCGGTGCCAATCCCGGCATGGTCTCCTGGTTCGTCAAGCAGGCGCTGCTCGACATCGCCCGCGACACCAAGACTGAGTTCAACGAACCGAGAAGCCGGGAAGGTTGGGGCCAGCTTGCCCACAAGCTCGGCGTCAAGGGCCTCCATATCGCCGAACGCGACACCCAGCGCTCCAGGAACCCGAAGCCGATGGACGTGTTCGTCAACACCTGGTCGGTCGAAGGCTTTGTCTCGGAGGGCATGCAGCCCGCCGAGCTCGGCTGGGGCACTCATGAAAAATGGATACCCGAGAACGGCCGCCAGCACGAGACCGGGTGCCAGGCGGCCATCTACCTGATGCAGCCCGGCGCCAACACGCGCGTGCGTTCCTGGTGCCCAACACCGGGCGCGCAATACGGCTTCCTGGTCACCCACAACGAGTCTATCTCGATCGCGGATTATTTCACGGTACGGGACGGCCAAAAGCTGATCTATCGCCCGACCTGCCACTACGCCTATCACCCCGCCAACGATGCGGTGCTCTCTCTGCACGAGATCTTCGGCGCGACCGGCAAGATGCAGCAGAAATGGCATATTCTCGACGAGCACGAGATCGTCGACGGCATCGATGAGCTCGGGGTCCTGCTGTACGGCCACGCCAAAAATGCCTACTGGTACGGCTCGCAGCTTTCGATTGAGGAGACGCGCAGCATCGCGCCGTACCAGAACGCCACCGGCCTCCAGGTGTCCTCCGCTGTGCTCGCCGGCATGGTGTGGGCACTTGAGAATCCGGAAGCCGGCATCGTCGAAGCCGACGAAATGGATTTCCGCCGCTGCCTCGAAATCCAGCTGCCCTATCTCGGCCCGGTGAAAGGTTTTTACACCGACTGGACTCCGCTCTCAGAGCGGCCCGGCCTGTTTCCGGAAGACATCGACACCAATGATCCCTGGCAATTCAGGAACGTGCTGGTGCGGTAGGCGGACCGGATGCCATCCCCGGATGTGCGATTGTGCGCATCTGCGGGAGGCGTAACCTTCGATTAATCAGATCGCGTCATTCTGTCAGTCACCTTGCTTTTGCGAGGGCGTAAAGCCGTCGCCGCGGCTTCGTGTCAGCGACGGCTCCCTCCGTGGAGCGGTCACCATGCGCGCCATCATCGTCATCGTGCTGTCAGCGGCGGCACTCGCTTCCTGCTCGCCTGACAATGACGTCACCGGCACGACCGAAAGCTGTGTCAGCAAGCTCTATAGCCCGTACAATCCCAAGGATATGAAGCAGTGTGTCAGCGCCTGCCTCGCCTGCGAGCGGGGCGTGATGACCACCTGCTCCACATCCTGCACGCTCAAGGGCGCTCGTTGATTGCCAAGCTGGATGCGCGTTTCGATTGTGCATCGCGCGAGATGCGTGCCAGCAGACATACGCGGCGATGAGCAAATCCGTTTCGATCTATGAAACTCTCGGACCCGCCAACGAGTCGTTCGCGCCCATGGCGGATCTGAAGAAATAATCGCCTTCTACGTCGCCATATAGTCGAACGCCACCGTCCCCAGCCCCAGCGTCAGATCCGCCTTGAAGTGCAGCGCAGAAATCACTTCGCGCACCGGCAGCCGCGCCACGTCGGCGAGCGCGTGCGGAAACAGGCCGAGCGCCGCGGGGCCGGTCCAGGCTTCTTTCAGCGTGATGTCTTCGAGATAATAGCGCACCAGTTCGCAGATCCGCGGACTGCCATCGACATGCGGAATGATCTTGATCATGAAGTTCGGCGCCTTCAATGACTTCAGTACCGTGTCGTGATCGACGAGCCGGTGCTTGTAGCCCATGGTGGCGCTGGCGCAGAGAACCGAACCATAATGCAGCGTGCCGACCAGCACGTCGCTCTCGACTTCGATTTTCGGCCTGGCAAGCTTCTTCGGAAATCCCCAGAGCTCGCGGCCGCCGGCGATCGGCCCTTCGTCGTCCAGATACATAGAATGAATGTAGACGCCATCTTCCTCCTTGAACAGCACCGGAATCACCTGCCCGGTTTCGGTGTAATCGCCAAAGCCGGTGGAGTCCGGCATGCGGATGAATTCGTATTTCACGATCGCCCCGGCGACCTTGAGCGGCTCCGGCACCACGGCGGCAAGCGCTTCCGGATCGGTCTTGTAGGTGATGATGAAATATTCGCGGTCGAAGAAACGATACGGCCCCGGCGGAAACGAAGGGCTGGTGAGCGGCATCGAATAGGCGGTTCGCCTGACATCGTCGATCTTCATCGTCTGCCCCCTCTGTGATCTGTAACACGAGCGAGTATGGATCGGCGAACCGATGCAGGCGAGACCGTAAAACTGGCAGGATTAGTCAAAACAGCGTCAAAATTCGGTCCTAACCTCATGGTAAGGAGCACGCCCTCGCGGGCATCTCGAACAAGGCATCTCGAACCATGAGTGGCCGCGGCCCATCCTTCGAGACGCGCTGCTGACGCAGCGCTCCTCATCAGGATGAGGACGAACGCGACGAAACCATTACTTTTCCTTGATCGGCGGCGCGGTCTTCTCGGCAGGCGCGGGCGGCAGCGCGGGCTGGGCGCCGGTCTTCTGCGCCTCCGGATCCGGTCGCGCGGGCTCGGGCGCCGGCGTGGTCGGCCGGTCGCCGCCGGGCTTTGGGTCAGCAGGCGGCTTGTTCTGAGCATCAGGCGGAGACGGAGACGGTTGCAGCGGCGGCGTCGCCTGTGCCATCTCCTGCTGGTGGCGGACTGTCAACTGGGTCAGAGAGAGCCCGCTGATCACCAACCCGAGCGTAACCAGCATGGTCGCGAAAACCAGATCGTTCCTGTAGGCGCGCTTCCTGTCGTCGGCAGACATATCGTTCACCGCAAAATTGCTCGCGGTGTCAACGATTGGCCTGATCCATTGGTTCCCGGCGGAACCCGCAAGACTGCCCGAAGCGGGCGGTTGGAGCCGGATGACCTTTCTTCGAAACGTCGTCGCGCTCGACCTTTTTGTTTGAGCATGATCTCCGCGCAAACGCTTTGCGTTTGTCGCGAGGGAAAACCGGTATCCGGCTTTCCGGATCATGCTCCTATCTAGAACTCCAGCAATCCGCCGTCGCCGTCTTCCGCGGAAAACGCCAGCAGCGTGCCTTTGCTGTTCCAGGCGAGTGCCGAGACGGCCACGCCGCTATTCCGCCGTACCAAAATTTCCGCGCCGTCCTCGAACCGCACCAGCAACACGGTGCCGTCGCTGTAGCCCGCAGCCATGATGTCCTGCTTTGGATGACAGGCGACCGCGGAGACGCGCGCCTGCAGCGGCGCCAGCATCGCGGGCTCTTTGCCCATCGGTCCATCCTTGCTGTTGAACGGCCAGATGATCACGGTATCGGCGCCGGAGGTGGCGAGCCCCTTGCCGCCCGTGCTCCACGACATCGAACGGACCCGGCCGGGGTAGCCGCTCATGCGCATGTGGCGGTTGTCCGCCAGCCGCCAGCCATGCAGCGCCGGCTCGTGCATCGCGGTGACCAGAAACCTGTTGTCCGGACTGAAGGTGACGCCGAGATGCGAACCCGCCCATTCAAGGAATTCCGGTTTTGCCGCCATGTTGGGAAACCACAGCGTCGCGCCGTTGTAATGGGCGATCGCAAGCCGCAAACCCTTCGGCGCAAACGCGAGGCCGCCGACGGTTGAGGGCGCATCGAATGATTTATCTCCGCCCTTGCCGCCGCGGACAAAGGCAGTCTTGCCGGCCGACCATGCCACCGCGCCATCGGCATGAAGCGCGACATTGTCGATCCACCGGCGCCTCGGATCGGTCGCGAGAACCGTTACCTCAGCTTTCGCGCTGAGCGCGACCAGCCTGCCATCATCGCCGCCCGCGACGATCCGCTCGCCATCCGACACCGCGCACAGGATCGCGCCACCCAGAAGGGAAATTTGCGAGTTCTCGCCTTCCCGGTTCACCACTGCGACGTTTTCCTCAGCACCGATAAAGAAGGCGCGGTCGCCAAGGAAATGCACTGAGGTAACGGCCATGCCGAGCGGCAGCGGCCGCACCCGGTCGGTCATGGAAACGATGGAGGGCGCCTCGCCCGGGTCGAACTCTTTCATCACGTGGTGATACAGTTCTCGAAGCCGTCGCGAATGGTCTGCTCAGGCAATTCGCGGCCGATGAAGACAAGGCGGCTCTCGCGCGGCTCGCCCTCGCGCCACGCGCGCTGGTGATCGCCTTCGAGCATCATGTGGACGCCCTGAAACACGTAGCGGTCGTCATCATCGCTGAAGGCGAGAATGCCCTTTGAGCGCAAAATCTTCTGACCTTCGCTCGCGACCAGGTTCTGCAGCCAAGGCATGAATTTGGTGGGATCGAGCGGCTTGTCGGTGCGCAGCGACAGCGATTGCATTTCCTCATCGTGGTAATGCTTCAACCCGCCATGGCTGTGGCCGTGATCATGTTGATGGTGATCGTGACCATCGTGACGATGATCGTGATCGTGTCCGTGTCCATCGCCGGCTTCGAGAAAATCCGGCTCGATATCGAGAATGCGATCGAGATCGAACGCGCCGCGCTCCAGTACATCCTTGAGCTCAACCTTGCAGCGCTCGGTGCGGTGCAGCTTGGCGTAAGGATTGATGCCGCGAATCCGCGCCTCGACCTCGGCCAGCTCCGGCCTCGAGACGAGGTCGGATTTGTTCAGCACGATGACATCGGCAAACGCGATCTGGTTCTTGGCTTCGGGCGCGTCCTTTAGCCGGTCGCTGAGCCATTTGGCGTCGGCCACCGTCACCACCGCATCGAGGCGCGCGTTCTTCTGCACATCCTCGTCAACAAAGAAAGTCTGTGCGACCGGCGCCGGATCCGCAAGCCCGGTGGTCTCGACGATGATG
>JBJMTR010000399.1:0-2794 GCA_045811565.1 Bradyrhizobium sp. | reverse complement strand
GCGCGCATGAAGCGCGCCAGCACGTCGCCCAGCGTGTAGTTCCGGACATGCCCGATATGGATCCGCCCGGACGGATAGGGGAACATCTCGAGCACATAATATTTCGGCCGCGCATCGTCATTTTTAGAGGCGAAGATTGCCTTTTCGTTCCACTGGCGTTGCCAGCGCGGCTCGGATTCGCGGGCGTTGTAGCGTTCGGAGGTCATGAATCGCAGGGCTTTTTCGTGAATTCGAAGGTCCGGTCAAAGGACGGCGGACTAGGCCACAAAAGCGGCTGCGGGGTCAACGGGTTGGATAGTAAATCGGACCGGCCGTTTGAGCCGCGCCGATGGCGCCGAAAAGCCGCCTCTAACCCGCCATCGCCATTTCAGCCGCGCTCTTTGAGACCCGCACAATTCCGTGTTCGACCACGGTGTTGCGGCCGCGGCCTTTGGCGGCATAGAGGGCGGCGTCGGCGGCTTCGATCAAATCGCCCGGGCGCTCGGAGGCGTTGGGTTTTGTGCAGGCGACGCCGACACTGGCGGTGACGGTCTGATAGTTGGAGGTGACATGCGGCAGAGCGAGGTCTTGCACCGCCGCGCGCACCGTTTCACCGATTTCGAGTGCCCGCACCGCATCCGTGTTCGGCAGCACCAGACAAAATTCCTCGCCGCCATAGCGGCCCGCAAAGCCCATACTATCGGCGGCAATGCCGGAGAGCGTTTCGCCGAGCTTCGTCAGGCAGGCATCGCCTTCGGGATGGCCATAGGTGTCGTTGTAAAGCTTGAAGTGGTCGACATCGATCATCAGCAGCGACAGCTCGGTGTTATATTGCTGCGCCTTCATCCACTCGAAATCGAGCCGGGTCTGGAAGGCACGCCGGTTGGCGAGGCCCGACAGCATGTCGATCGAGGCCATCACGGTGAGGCGGTCATTGGTTGCGACCAACTCGCGTTCGCGCTGGCTGAGCTGTGCCGCCATTGCGTTGAACGCGCGGGCGAGTGGGATGAATTCAGCGGGCAGACGGCTTTTCGCAACACGGGCCGACCAATCGCCCTGGCCGAACCGCTTGGCCATGCCTGTCATGACTTCGATCGGGTTGATGATGAGCTTCTCCGCGCCGATCAGCGCGCCGAGCAGCACGAACAGGCAGACGAAGCCGAGCTGAAGATAGGCGGTGCGGATTTCGCGATTGATAGCCGCGGTTACCTTGGCCTCGTCAATGCTGACGATCAGGCGCGATTGCGTTCCTGGAATGCGCGCGAAGCTGACGTCGCGTTTCGAGCCGTCGGTCGCGGTGAATGAAACAGAGCCTGTCGGCGCGTCCGAACTGAGTGCCTTCTCAGAGATCGCCGCCATCAGCGGCAGATTATCGAGCGGCCGGCCGATCATGCTGGATTGATCCGCCGGCGCGGCCATCACGACGCCGGCACCATCGACCAGCACCGACGAAATGCCGGTCCGCCCACCGAGATTGGTCATGATCTTCGACAGCCAGTCGATATTGATACCGGCCACGACAACAGCATCTTCGTCCATATTGATCGCGGAAACCGGATAGGCCGCCATCATTATCGGGAGGGTGTTCGTCTTGCCGAACAGATAGTCGCTGAACACGAAGCCGCCGGTCGCCTGCGCCTTCTTGAAATATTCGCGGTCGCCGATCTGGAGGCCGACCAGTATGTTCATGGTCGCGCACTGCACCAGCCCGTCCTTGCTGGCGAACATGATGCTGCGGATCCAGGGCAGGTTGGTTGGCAGGCTGGCGCGCAGGATTTCGCAACTGCGCGCGATGCCGCCGGAGGCGCGGATATAGGCGGCCGATTTCAGCATGGTCTCGACGGAAGAGATCACCTCGCGCTGGGTGTCGGCGCTGTGCTTTGCAAGATTGCTGAATTCCTCAGAGGCTTGCGTGATCTGCCTGGCGCGGGCATCTTCAAGCGAACGGGCGCGGTCCAGCATCAAGGGCGCCACGAGGAGCACCGCCAGCAGCGCCAGCCGCGCGCGGATTCCGAGAAGCTGCTTGAGTTTGACTCTTCTGCGGTTGAAAGTAACGCCAGACATCTTCGCCCCCGTCCCCGCGGGCAAAGTAGAGCGAATGGTTCAAAAAGCCTTTCCCGAATTCCGTAAAATTCGAGCAAACGCCCGCAAAATCACGGCCAAGCAGACCACATGACGCCCAAGACAACGACGCCGCTAACCGCGCATTCACCAAACGGCCTCGCCACCGTGGAACAAGAGATCGCCCGCGCATGCAAGGAAGCGCGGCGCGATCGTGCCTCCGTGAGCTTGATCGCGGTATCGAAGACGTTCGGCACCGAGGCAATTTCGCCTGTGATCGAAGCCGGGCAGCGCGCATTCGGCGAAAATCGCGTGCAGGAAGCCAAGGCGAAATGGCCGGGGTTAATGCGGGCTTACCCCGGCATCGTGCTGCATCTGATCGGGCCGTTGCAATCCAACAAGGCCAAAGAGGCGGTCGCGTTGTTCGACGCCATCCATTCGGTCGACCGTCCCAGCATTTGCGAAGCGTTAGCCAGGGAAATCAAATCGCAGCGAAAGCAGCCGCAACTATTTGTCCAGCTCAATACCGGCGAAGAAGCCCAGAAGGCGGGTGTCGCGCCAGGCGAGGCCGACGCCTTCATTGCGAGCTGCCGGGAGAAGTACGCCTTGGAAATTTCCGGCCTGATGTGCATTCCGCCGGTCAACGACCCGCCGGCACCGCATTTCGCGCTGACCGCAAAGATCGCCGCGCGCAACGGGCTGAAGAATCTCTCGATGGGCATGAGCGCCGATTTTGCGGCGGCGATTCAATTGG
>JBJMTR010000398.1:0-19488 GCA_045811565.1 Bradyrhizobium sp. | reverse complement strand
GGCTGGCGGGGCTATCAGTACCTGGAAGCCAAGAAGGCCGCCGAGGCCGGTGCTGCCTTCGATAAGGCGGTCGAGCTCTCGGAAGCGAACAAGCGCGCGGAGGCCGAAGCCGCCTTTGCCGATCTGGCGGCCAAGGCGCCGTCGGGATACCGCGTGCTGGCGCGGTTGCGCATGGCGGCGGAGGTCGCCAGCCGAGATGCGCAAGGCGCGGCAAAAATGTTCGACGAGATTGCCGCCGACCGCAGCCTGGGGACCACTGAACAGGACCTGGCGCGGATTCGCGCAGCACAATTGCTGCTGGAATCTACGACCTATCCGAACATGCTACAGCGCCTTGAGCCCGCGACGGCAGCAAGTTCGAGCTTTCGCCATACCGCGCGCGAATTGCTGGCGCTCTCGGCTTGGCGGGCCAACGACGCTACGGCGGCGCGGCAGTGGCTGGATCTGATTGCCAATGACGGGGAGACGCCGCCTAGCCTGCGCTCGCGCGCCGAAGCGCTGCAGGCGCTGCTTCCGCCAGTCGCCAAAAGCTGACCCGATTGAGAGAACGAGTTGAGTGAGAGACCGCCCATGCGCCGCTCGCAACGTTTGATCGCAGCCGCTGTTGCCGTCGCGCTTTGCAGCGTGCTGGCCGGCTGCGGAGGCGGCGGCCTGAGTAGTTTCGACCCGTCCGATCTGCTCGATTTCCTCGACACCAAGAAAAAGCTGCCCGGCGAACGCAAGCCAGTGTTCCCGGAGGGTGTGCCCGGTCTTGAGCAGGGCGTGCCGAAGGAATTGTACAAAGGCTCGCGGCAGGAACAGATCGATCAGAATCAGGCTGCCGCCGCCGCTGCCCCTCCGCCGGAGGAGCCGAAGTCGAAATCCGCGTCGAAGTCCAAAGGCAAGGGCAGACCAACGCCGGCTGCTGCCAGCACGGCGCCTGACCCCCCGGCCGACCCCGATGCCGCGCCGGCTGAGGAAGAGGGCGCCCCCGCCGCCGTGCCGCCGGCTCCGAAGCCGAAGAAGACCGCGCGCAAGCGCACCACCGCGCCGCCGCCTGACCAGCCTGCTGCGCAATCGGCAGCGCCTGCGCAATCCACGCAACAATCCGCTGCGCCATTCCCGGCGCCCATGCCAAGCGGCAGCTTCACGCGCTAGCTTTTTTAGCATTTCATTGACTCGCGCGCCCTTAAGGGCGAACGGATTCCGCATGTCCTTCACCATCGCCATTATCGGCCGGCCCAATGTCGGAAAATCGACGCTGTTCAATCGGCTGGTCGGGCAGAAGCTCGCCCTGGTCGACGACGAACCCGGCGTCACGCGCGACCGCCGCGAGGGCGAGGCACGGCTGGGTGATCTCGAATTCACTGTCATCGATACCGCAGGGCTCGATGAGGGCGCCAAGGGCTCGCTCACCGCGCGGATGCAGGAGCAGACCGAAACTGCTATTGGGCTCGCCGATGCGTTGATGTTCGTGATCGATGCGCGCGTAGGTTTGACCCCGAACGACCGTGCCTTTGCCGATTTTGCCCGCCGCGCCAGCAAGCCGGTGGTGCTGGTCGCCAACAAGGCCGAAGGCAAGCATGGCGAGATCGGCGCAATGGAATCCTATGCGCTCGGCCTTGGCGATCCCATCCAGATTTCAGCCGAGCACGGTGAAGGCCTAAGCGATCTCTACGACGCGCTCAGCGCGTTGATGCCGGAGCCTGTCGCCGAGCCGGAAGAATTCGACGATGATGACATCATCGAAACCGACGAGGATATCGCAAAGCGCCCCATTCGCGTCGCCATCGTCGGCCGTCCCAACGCCGGTAAATCGACGCTGATCAACCAACTCGTCGGCGAGGAGCGGCTGCTGACCAGCGCCGAGGCCGGCACCACCCGCGATTCCATTTCAGTTGAGATCACCTGGCGGGGCCGCGAATTCCGCGTGTTTGATACCGCGGGCCTGCGGCGGCGCTCGCGGATCGAACAGAAGCTGGAAAAGCTGTCGGTCGCGGATGCGCTTCGCGCGGTGCGCTTTGCCGAAGTCGTCGTGCTGATGATGGACGCGCAGAACAAGTTCGAGGAGCAGGACCTGCGCATCGCCGATTTGATCGAGCGCGAGGGGCGGGCGATCGTGCTCGCGGTCAACAAATGGGATCTGGTGGAGCGCAAGCCCAATCTGATCTCGGCGCTTCGTACCGACGCCGATCATTGGCTGCCGCAGGTCAGGGGCGTGCCGATCGTGGCGGTATCCGGCCTGATGGGCGAGGGCATCGACCGGCTGATGACCGCGATCGAGCAAGCCTACGCGGTGTGGAACAAGCGCGTGCCGACGGCAGCTCTCAATCGCTGGTTTGAGCAGGCGATAGCAACCAACCCGCCGCCCGCGGTGTCCGGCCGGCGGCTGAAGCTCAACTACATTACGCAAGCCAAAGCACGGCCGCCGAGTTTTGTGCTGTTCTGCTCACGCGCGGATGCGGTGCCGCAATCATATTTGCGCTATCTCACCAACAGCCTGCGCGAGGCCTTTGCGCTGCCGGGTACGCCGGTGCGGATCGCGTTGCGCGAGAAGGCGAACCCGTTCGCCCACAAGCGCAAGCGGCGGTCGTGAGCGCGCAGGTGGCGAATGCTGCGGTGCTGGCGCTGTTGATCGCGCCGCGTACGCTGGTGGTCAGGAAGACGTGATCCCTCATCCTGAGAGGCGGCCACTTGGCCGCGCCGCGAAGGATGAGGGGCACATTGTGGCCTCATGGTTCTCCCGACGATGCGAAGTATCGTCCGGAGCGCGCGCAAGCGCGCTCCTCACCATGAGGCACTGACAAAGGACTCTTACTTCTTCACCAAGGGGCACTCGCTCGCCTCGAGCGGCTTTGCGGCATCTTCCGGGGCGATCGTGGCGATCAGCTTGTAATAATCCCACGGATATTTCGATTCTTCCGGCTTCTTCACTTCGAACAGATAGGCCGGAATGATGCGGCGGCCGTCGGCGCGCAGCGGGCCTTTGCCGAACAGCGGATCGTCGGTTGGGATTTCCTTCATCTTGGCGACCACCTTGGCGCCGTCATGCGGATTGCCGCCGAGCGCTTCCATCGCCTTCAGGTAATGCAGCACGCCCGCATAGAGGCCCGCTACCGTCATCGAGGGCATCGAGCCCTTCGGCGACACCTTCGCGAACCGCTTCGACCATTCGCGCGTCTTGTCATTCAGGTCCCAGTAAAAGGACTCCGTGAACGTCAGGCCCTGCGCGGTCTTCAGCCCCAGCGAGTGCACGTCGTTGATGAAGAGCAGCAGCGCCGCAAGCTTTTGGCCGCCGGAGACGATGCCGAATTCGGACGCCTGCTTGATCGAGTTGGTGGTGTCGCCGCCAGCATTGGCAAGTCCGACCACCTTTGCCTTCGAGGACTGCGCCTGCAGAAGGAATGACGAGAAGTCCGAAGTATTGAGCGGATGCCTGACACCGCCGAGCACCTTGCCGCCATTGGCGGTAACGACGGCCGCGGTGTCGCGCTCCAGCGCATGACCGAAGGCGTAATCCGCGGTCAGGAAGAACCAGCTATCGCCGCCGGCCTTGGTGAGCGCCTTGCCGGTACCGTTGGCCAGCATGTAGGTGTCGTAGGTGAAGGAGATCGTGTTCGGCGTACAGGCCTTGCCGGTGAGATCGGCGGTGGCGGCACCCGAGTTGAGGTGCACGCCGTTCTTCTCTTTGACGAGGTTGGTCACGGCGAGCGCGACGCCGGAATTCGGCGTATCGGAGATGACATCGACCTTCTCATTGTCGATCCATTGCCGCGCGATGTTGACGCCGACGTCCGGCTTGTTCTGGTGATCGCCGCTCAAGACGTCGATCTTCCAGCCCTTGGCGGCGAGGCCTGAATCCTCGACCGCCATCTTGACGGCGGCTACTGAATTGGGACCGCCGATGTCGGCGTAAAGGCTCGACATGTCGTTCAAGACGCCGATCCTGACGGTCTTGTCCTGGGCCAGCGCCGGAGCGGCCAGGCCCAATCCTGCACATGCAATGAGCACGGCATAGTGCCGCGCGAGCGTCGTTTTCATGGAATTCCCTCCAACTGTTAAGTACCGGGCGGCTCTCTTTACGGAGCCTTAACCAACGGCCTGATCGATCGAACGATCCTGCCCCCCGATAGCCCTTCTATCGCGGCGCGGCAATCCGCCTATCGTAGCGCGTCCGAGGTTAGCTTAAATTTCTGGATACGCTTTCCGGTGTCGACCTCGGCGGTATAAACGTTGCCTTTGGCGTCCACGGCCATGGCGTGAATCCAGTGGAACTGCCCGGCGTTGCGGCCGCTCCGACCGAAACTGCCAACGATGGCGCCGTCATCGCGCTTAATGATCCGCACCTCGTTGTTTTCGCCGTCGGCGCTCAGCAGATAGGTCTGCTTCGGATCGGGCCAGATCGCGATATCCCAGACCGCGCCATTGCCGAGCGTGTTCTTTTCAAAGAACCACTCTTTGACAAACGTGCCGTCCTTCTTGAAAACCTGGATACGATTGTTGATGCGGTCGCAGACATAGACCAATCCGTCATTGGCAAGCTTCACGCAATGCACGGGATTGGCGAACTGCTGCGGCGCCGGGGCCTTGGGATCGTAGGGCGGCTGCTTGTTGTCGTCAGGCGGATTGCCATAGGCGCCCCAGTGCCGCTTGTAGGCGCCGGTCGTGGCGTCGAACACGATGACGCGGCGATTGCCGTAGCCGTCGGCGACGTAGATCTCGTTCGCATCCTTGTCGATCGCGGTCTCGGCAGGCTTGCCGAGTTGGGTGGTGTCGTTGCTGCCCTTGCTCGGCGCGATCTTGCCGATCTGCATCACGAACTTGCCGTCGAGGGTGAATTTCAGGATCGCGTTGTCGTTGTCGGCATTGCCGCCGATCCATACGAAGCCACGCTCATCGACTTCGATGCCGTGCTCGCGGCCGACCCATTCATAGCCTTCGCCGGGCCCGCCCCACGAACGCAAGAGATTGCCGTCGGCATCGAATTCCAGCACCGGCGGCGCCGACACGCAGCATTTTGAGCGCGGCGGATTCAGCGAGGCGCCTTTCTCGTCGTCAGTCAGCGAGCGCGGGCGATGGATCACCCAGACATGTCCCTGCCAGTCGACGGTGATGCCGCCGACCTGGCCGAGGATCCAGTTGTTCGGCAACGGTTTGGGCCAGGACGCATCGACCGCAAAGGTCGGGATATCGCCGGCATGCGCGGCACCCGGGAGCGCGGGCGCGCCGAGCAGCACGGCGGCTGTGAGGCAAGCTGAAATGGTATTGAGGAGATTGGCGGCAGGTATCGGGCGAGCGCGATTTTGCATCGGCGTCATGGAGTGCCTCCCTTGCTTTTATTTGCGGGTTTTTCCCCGCTTGGCGAGCGCAGTGAATCCCGGGGAGGCGCGGGAGTCAATTGCACGCGCCTACGCCGGTGGACGAAAATTCATCAGCGTGCGGGTCTTGTAGTCGTACAACTTGCCGGTCTCATTCCAGTCAGGCGAGCACATCGGCACGATAAATTCCGCGGCCTGTTCGGGCGTATCGAGCGTCATCGGGTCCTCGCCGGGAAACACGGTGGCGCGCATTCGGGTGCGGATCGGACCGGGATTGAACAGGTTGACGCGGATATTCGTGCTTGCGGTCTCTTGCGCCCAGGCCCGCGCCAACGTCTCAAGCGCCGCCTTCGAGGTCGCGTAAGGGCCGAGATAGGCGGTCGCCTTGTTCGCGGCGCCCGAGGTGATGAAGACCGCGCGCCCCGCATCGGACTGCTTCAGCAGCGGCTCCATGCAGCGGATCAACTGGAAATTCGCTGTCACGTTGACCGCGATCACATCGTTCCACGGCTTCAACTCGATATGGCCGAGCGGCGAGGATGGACCCGCGACGCCGGCGTTACCGACGAGAATATCGAGCTTGCCGTGACGCTGATGCAGCGCCGCGCCGAGCCGCGCGATGCCGTCATAGTCGGTCAGGTTGAGCGGCACCAGGGTAGCGCTGCCACCGTCTTTCCTGATCTCGTCGTCGAGTTCTTCAAGGCCGCCCTGCGTCCGCGCCACGGCCACGACATGCGCGCCGGCCTTGGCCAGGGCACGCGCCGTGGCATAGCCGATGCCGCGCGAAGCGCCGGTGACAAGAGCGATACGGGAGGCGAGGGGTTGGGACATTGAATGTAGCTCTATCCACGGTCGTCCCCGTGAACGCAAGGACCCATACTCCGTGACGGTATGATGAGAGAAGGTGTTTGTATCTAACTCTGTTCGATCAACGAACGCTGGTGGTCATGGGTCCCCGCCTTCGCGCGGACGACAACTCAGCTCGCCTCAGCGAGAAGCGAAAGCTGCCGCGGCTGCGGCTCGACCTGAGTCTGGTCGGTGAGGTGGGTCGGGTAGGCGCCGGTAAAGCAGTGGTCGGAGAATTTCGGATTGGCGGGGTCGCGGCCGGGTTCACCCATCGCGCGGTACATGCCGTCGATCGACAGGAAGGCGAGTGAATCCGCACCGATGATGTCGCGCATCTCTTCCACAGTGTGCGTTGCCGCCAGCAAGCCGCCGCGGTCCGGCAGGTCGATGCCGTAATAGTCAGGGTAGAGGATCGGCGGCGAGGCGAGGCGGAAGTGTACTTCGCGCGCGCCGGCATCGCGCATCATGCGCACGATCTTCTTCGAGGTGGTGCCGCGCACCAGCGAATCGTCGATCAGGATAATGCGCTTGCCCTCGATCGCAGCGCGATTGGCCGAATGCTTCATGCGCACGCCGAGTTCGCGCACGCTCTGCGTCGGCTGAATGAACGTGCGACCGACATAGTGGTTTCGGATAATGCCGAGTTCGAACGGAACGCCGGAATACTGGCTGTAGCCGACCGCGGCAGGCACGCCGGAATCCGGCACCGGCACCACGACATCGACATCCGGATGGCCTTCGCGCGCGAGCTCCGCGCCAAAAGCTTTGCGGACTTCGTAAACGGAACGGCCGGCAACGATGGAATCCGGCCGTGAGAAGTAGATGTATTCGAAGATGCAGGGCCGCGGCGGTTTTGGCGGAAACGGCTTGTGGCTGTGCGCGCCCTCTTCGTCGAACACCAGGATCTCGCCGGGCTCGACGTCGCGGACATATTTGGCGCCGATCATATCGAGCGCGCAGGTCTCCGAGGTCAGGATCGGACGGCCATCGAGATCACCGAGCACCAGCGGACGGATGCCGAGCGGATCGCGTGCGCCGATCAGCTTCTTGTTGGTCAGCGACACCAGCGAATAGGCGCCTTCGAGCGCGCGCAGCGCCTCGATGAAGCGATCAATGAAGCGGCTACGCCTGGATTGCGCGACCAGATGCAGGATCACTTCGGTATCGGTGGTGGACTGCATCATGGCCCCGTTGCGCACGAGCTCGCGGCGCAAGGTCAGCCCGTTGGTGAGATTGCCATTGTGGCCGACCGCGAACCCGCCGGCATTGAGCTCGGCGAACAGCGGCTGCACGTTGCGCAAAATGGTCGCGCCGGTCGTGGAGTAGCGGACGTGGCCGACTGCGGTGCTGCCCGGCAGGCGCTCGATCACTTCACGGCGGGAGAAGGTATCGCCGACTAGCCCGAGGCGACGTTCACTGTGAAAGCGGCTGCCGTCGAAGGTGACGATGCCGGCAGCCTCCTGGCCGCGATGCTGAAGCGCATGCAATCCGAGCGCGGTGATAGCGGCGGCCTCGGGGTGGCCGAAAATGCCGAACACGCCGCATTCCTCGCGTAGCGTGTCGCCTTCAAGATCATCCTGCAATTCGATCGGCCCAAGATTGAGATCGGCGTGATCGGAAGGGGGCTGCATCTCGTTCATCGCCTCTCTTTGGACCAAAATCAGCGGCCCGCGGGTTTCTCGATCAGCTTTTTAAGGCTGTCACGGGCAGGTTTACTGTAGCCATCACCTGGCGCCGGCGCGGCCGGCTCTGCGTCAGTCGTGTCGTCTTCCGGCTTATTCTTCTTGAATCTCTTTAAAATGGTGTTCTCAGGGTCATCCGGCAAGAGCGACATTAACCAATCCCCGGTTCCCTGCAGCACTACGCGGGATTTCGCCCCCGTCACCCAATCCGGCCGCTGCTTGTCAGGAACCAGCCAACTGAAGAACAGGAAGGCGACGACCACGATCAAAAGCCCGCGTGCCAGCCCGAACAGGAAGCCCAGCGTACGATCGAGCGCGCCGATTCGGGAATCCAGGATCATGTCCGAAATCCTGACCGTGATCACGGAAACCACGATCAGGGTGCCGATAAACGTGCCGGCCACCACCACCACGGCCGCGACCGTGTCGTTATTGAAGTAAGTTTTGGCAGTCGGCAGCAGCTTTGAGAAAGCATAAAGCGTGACCAGGGCCGCCGCGCCCCAAGCCGCGATCGACAATATCTCGCGCATGAAGCCGCGCACCATCGCAAGCAGGCCAGAGATCAGCATCACCGCGAGCAGGACGAGATCAAGTATCGTTATCGGCATCGGCTGGTCAGGTCCGCTCGTACGTTCTTAAAGCTCTCGCGAATCGGCTTTTCGGTGCCGTCCTAACTGACGGTCACATGGTGCATCCGGCAAGACCGGACTACCCGCTGTCCCGCGCGGCGGATGTATAGCGGCGAGGGCCGGTAACGTCACGCCGGTTTAGCCGTTCTCGCGACGGAATCGCGCCGGTGTGGCATTTTTCTCAGCCGGTGCGCCCTCCCGGTTGCCCTGTCGATCACCTCTTGGGCGGCCCCGCGCGGCGATTTCCGCCACCAGAGAGGTCAGTCCGCCGACGCTGTTGAGCGAAAGACCCCCGTCGCCCCCAGCGTCGCCGCGGGCGGATTCGGGCAGCACGGCGCGCCCGAAGCCGAGTTTTGCCGCTTCTTTCAGTCGTGCCGAGGTTTGCGCTACGGGGCGGACCGCGCCGGACAGCGAAATCTCGCCGAAATAGACCGCATCGGTGGCCAGCGGCGCGTTCACCAGCGACGATACCAGCGCGGCTGCCGCGGCAAGGTCGGCTGCGGGCTCCTGGATGCGCAGTCCGCCGGCTACGTTCAGATAGACGTCGTGGCCGGAGAGCTTCACCCCGCAATGGGCCTCCAGCACCGCCAGCACCATCGACAGCCGGCTCGGGTCCCAGCCTACTACCGCCCGACGCGGGGTGCCGAGCGAGGTTGGCGCCACCAGCGCCTGCAATTCCACCAGCACCGGACGGGTGCCCTCGATACCGGCAAATACAGCCGTGCCAGGGCTGCCGAGGTCGCGTTCCGAGAGGAACAATTCGGAGGGGTTGGAAACTTCGCGCAAGCCGAGCCCGGTCATCTCGAACACGCCGATCTCGTCGGTCGGACCGAATCGGTTCTTCACCGCGCGCAGGATGCGGAACTGCTGCGAGCCTTCGCCCTCGAACGACAGCACCGCGTCGACCATGTGCTCGACCACGCGAGGGCCAGCGATCTGGCCGTCTTTGGTTACATGACCGACCAGGATAATCGCGGCACCGGATTTCTTGGCGAAGCGGATCAAGGCCTGCGCCGAGGCGCGGACCTGCGTCACGGTGCCCGGCGCGGATTCCGCCGTATCGGTCCACATGGTCTGGATTGAATCGATCACGATCAGGCGCGGCACCGTGCCTTCGGACAGGGTGGTAACGATGTCCTCGACCGATGTTTCTGCGGCAAGCTGCACCGGCGCGTCGGCGAGACCAAGGCGCTCGGCCCGCAGCCGCACCTGCGCCACTGCTTCTTCTCCTGAAATGTAGACCGCGCGATGGCCGGCACGCGCGAGCATGCTTGTGGCCTGCGTCAGCAGCGTTGATTTGCCAATGCCGGGATCGCCGCCGACCAGAAGCACTGAGCCGCGGACAAATCCGCCGCCGGTGACGCGATCAAGCTCGGCCATCCCTGAGGAGAGGCGAGGGACGTCATGGCTCTTCCCGGTCAGCGATTCCAGCGCGAACTTCCGGCCCTTGCGCTTGGAGCGAATCGACACCGGCATCGTGGTCGCGCCGGTTACGTCTTCCTCGACAAGCGTGTTCCACTCTTCGCAGGAGTCGCACTTGCCTTGCCAGCGATTATACGCCGCGCCGCAGTTCTGGCAGACAAAGGAGAGGACGGATTTGGCCATGGGGTTTGGTTCGGCGATTCCTTCGAAGCGATACTCCCTTAGCATGGAATGAAGGGCGACAATGTCTGAGATCGCGGCCTCTGGAATTTATGAAGTGGCTGCGGACCAGAGCAGGGAAAGCCCGGCCGCGAGCATGATGCCGTCCATAATCAGGCGAAAAACGTTGGGTTCGAGGTGCAGCACGAATCGTTTGGCGATGAACGCGCCCGACATCAGCGAGGAGCCGGCGATCAGGCCTTTCAGTGCGATCTCCGGTGTCAGCGCGCCGAATCGCTCGAAGGTGACCGATTTACTGAGATAGAGCCCGAGCGAACTCGCGGCTTCGGTGGCGAGGAATGCGCCCTTGGTGAGACCGTAGAACAGAAACAGCGGCACGCTCAACGGCCCCGTCGACACCACGATGCCCGTGAGATAGCCGATCACGGCGCCGCCGATGGCGAGATGCCAAAGCTGCGCCTTCAGATCATGCCGTGCGAGCCAGTGCCGCACCGGCACCATGGCGATCAGGAACACGCCAATCGCGATATCGACAGCGTGCGATGGCAGCGCCAAAAGAGTGCGCGCGCCGAGCGCTGCCGCCGGAATGCCGGTGACGGAATACGCAGCGCACGCGCGCCAGTCGACCTCGCGCCACCAGGCGAGGATGCGCGAAAAATTCGCCATCACCGCAGCGATCGCCATGATCGGCACCGCCTGCTTCGGTCCATATTGATAGACCAGCACCGGCATCAGCATGATCGACGAGCCGGTGCCGACGATGCCGCTGATCGTGCCGGCGATGAGGCCGACGATAAGGACGAAAAGGAAGCTCAAGAGCGTAATTCTCTGGTGCGAGATATCCTCATCCTGAGAGGAGCGCGCGCATTAGCGCGCGTCTCGAAGGATGCGCATCCACATCTTGGCCTCATGATTTGAGACGGCGCAAGTGTGCATCCTGACCATGAGGAATGAACGCAGCGCGCGCCGGTTACTTCAACACGATCCACGCCGGCGCGTGGTCGCTTGCACCTTCCTCGCCGCGGATCTTGCGGTCGACGCCGGCCTCGACTAAACGCGGCGCGACGGCTGGGCTTAGCAAGAGATGATCGAGCCGCAAGCCAGCGTCACGCGGCCAGCGGTTGCGCTTGTAATCCCAGAACGTGAACATCGGTTTTGACGGATGCAGCGTGCGGATGGCGTCGGTCCATCCTTGGGCGACCAGCGCCTTGAACGCGGCGCGGCTTTCGGGCTGGATCAGGGCATCCTTGTCCCAGGAGCGCGTCGGATAGATATCGAACTCGGTCGGCGCGACGTTGTAGTCGCCCGCCAGCACGACCGGAATAGCCTCCGTGAGAAATTTCGCGGCATGCGATCGTAACCGCCTGAACCAGTCAAGTTTGTAGTCGAATTTCGGTCCGGGCTGCGGATTGCCGTTCGGAAGGTAGATGCTGGTTACGATGATGCCGTTCACGGCCGCTTCGATGTAGCGCGCCTCAAGGTCGTTGCGTTCGCCGGGAAGTTCGGTTCGCGTCAACACCGGCTCGGCGTTTCGCGCCAGGATCGCGACGCCGTTCCATGTCTTCTGCCCGCGCCACACCGCGCCATAACCGGCCTTGTCGATGGCATAGATCGGAAACTCGGCATCGGTTGATTTCAACTCCTGCAGGCTGACGATGTCAGGTTTGGCCGCGCGCAGCCAGCGCAGGAAGTTCGGCAGGCGGCGGTTGATATTGTTGATGTTGAAGGTCGCGATCTTCATGTAGAGCTAGTGGTCACTCGTCCTCATCGCCTGGAGATCCTATGTCGAAATTACGTTTCGCCCTACTCGTATTCTCCATCGGATTTTCAGGATCGGCCCTTGCACAAACCACCGATCAACGCGGCGCCTGCAAGGTGGACTATGACAAATATTGCGCCGGCACCAAGCCGGGCGGTGGCCGTATCGTCGCTTGCCTGAACAAGCAGCACGACCAACTCAGCGACACCTGCAAGAAAGTGCTGGATAGCCGGAAGAAGTAAAGCCGGCATCAGCCGGACGCGGCAGGCGCAGCAGCAGCGGGTTCGGTTGTTATCTCGGCATTACCGCCCTTGTAGACGCGGGCAAAGCGCCTGCCGAGGCTGGTCAGCACTTCATAGCCGATGGTGCCGAAATGATGCGCGACTTCGTCGACCGTGATGCCTTCGCCGATCAGCGTCACCATGCGACCGCGCCGTGCGGCGTTCTTGTCCAGGTCGGTGATATCGACTGCGATCAGGTCCATCGAAATCCGGCCCGCGATCGGGCAGCGCTTGCCTGCGACCACGACTTCCGCGCCGCGGGTGCCGTCATTGGCGCTGGCGGCGCGGAAATAGCCGTCCGCGTAGCCGGCAGCGATAATCGCGAGCCGGGTTGGCCGCCGCGCGGTCCAAGTGCCGCCATAACCGACAGTTTCGCCGCGATCGATGTGGCGGATCTGCACGATGCGCGCCTTCAGATCCACGACTGGCCGCATCGGATTGTCGGCCTCGGGCGTCGGATTGACGCCGTAGAGCGCCGCACCCGGCCGCACCAGGTCGAACTGGAATTGCGGCCCTAAGAAGATGCCGGAAGAATTCGCCAGCGACGCCGGTACGCCTGAGAAAAGGCTGGCGATCTCGCGGAAAATCGCGAGCTGCCGCGCGTTGACCGGACTGTTGAGTTGTTCGGCCGAGACAAGATGGCTCATCACCAGTGTAATGCCGTGGTCGCCGGCATTGATGCGCGGGATGATGCCTTGCGCTTCCGAGATCGTTAGCCCCAGTCGATTCAGGCCGGTATCGATATGAATGGCCGCGCCGCCCGACCAGCCAGAGCGACGGCAGAATACGTCCCATTCGGCGAGCTCGTTGAGATCGCCGATCACCGGCCTGCAGTCGATCTTGGCGTAAGCGTCGCCGGTATTGGCGAAGAAGCCGCCGAGCGCATAGATCGCCGCCGACGAAGGCACCGCCGCACGGACGACACGGGCCTCATCCAGATTGGCGACGAAAAACGTCTTGCAGCCGGCTGACGCGAGTGCCCGCGCAACCTGTTCGGTGCCGCAGCCATAGGCATTGGCCTTGACCACCGCGGCGCATTCGGCGGGCACGGCCGTCTTCTCGAGCTTGCGCCAGTTGGCGACGATCGCGTCGAGGTCGACAGTCAATACGCCGGTGGCGGTCGCGAGCTCGGCGACTTTATTCGCCTCGGGCGAAAGCAGCGAACCTGCCGGGATCGATTTCGGGTCGGAAGCGATGTTCATGCCGCATTTTAAGCGCGGCGCCGAGGCGGTTCAACCCGGGCAGTCGCCGTTCATGTGCGATCGGGCACATGGCCATCGCGCGCAAGATCGCTGAAGCGCGTAAACTGGCCCTCGAACTGCAGCTCTACCGTTCCGGTGGGACCGTGGCGTTGCTTGCCGATGATGACTTCGGCCTTGCCGTGCACGAGCGACATGTCGAGCTGCCACTTTTCGTATTCCGGTGTGCCGACGCGGGGCTCCTTGGTCGCGAGGTAATACTCCTCGCGATACACGAAGATTACGACGTCAGCGTCCTGTTCGATCGAGCCGGATTCGCGCAAGTCAGACAATTGCGGCCGCTTATCATCCCGGTTTTCCACCTGACGCGACAGCTGCGACAGCGCGATAATGGGAACGTTGAGCTCCTTGGCGAGCGCCTTCAGTTTGGTGGTGATTTCCGTGACTTCCTGCACGCGATTATCGTTACCGCGCTTTCCCGAGCCCTGTAGGAGCTGAATATAGTCGATCACCAGCAGGTCGAGCCCTTTCTGCCGCTTCAGCCGGCGTGCACGGGCGGTGAGCTGCGAGATCGACAGGCCGCCGGTTTCATCGACATAGAGCGGGAGCGACTGCAGCTCGATCGAATAATCGCGGATTTTCTCGAAGTCGGCCTCGGTAATGCCGCCGCGACGTATCATGCTGGATGCAATGCTGGTCTGCTCGGCAAGAATACGGGTGGCGAGCTGTTCGGCCGACATTTCGCACGAAAAGAAGCCGACGATCCCGCCGTTGACGGACTTCATGGTGCCATCGGCCTGAACCTCGGCGCGATGTGCTTTCGCGATGTTGTAAGCGATGTTGGTGGCGAGCGCGGTCTTGCCCATGCCGGGACGGCCGGCGACAATGATCAGGTCCGAAGGTTGCAGGCCGCCCATTTTGGTGTCGAGGTCGCGCAATCCGGTCGCGATGCCCGACAGCTTTCCATCGCGCTGAAAAGCCTTTGCCGCCATGTCGACGGCAACGGTGAGCGCCTGTGAAAAGCGCTGGAAGCCGCCGTCGTAGCGGCCGGTCTCGGCCAGTTCGTACAGCTGCCGTTCGGCGTCTTCGATCTGCGCGCGCGGAGCAAAATCCACCGGCGCGTCGAAGGCGACGTTGACCATGTCTTCGCCGATCCGGATCAGGTCGCGACGCAGCGACAGGTCGTAGACCGTCCGGCCGTAATCTTGCGCATTGATGATCGTGGTGGCCTCGGCGGCGAGGCGCGCGAGGTATTGGCCGACCGTCATGCCGCCGATGTCGGTCTCGGCGGGGAGGAACGTCTTCAGCGTCACCGGCGTGGCGACCTTGCCCATCCGGATCAGGCTACCGGCTGTCTCATAGATCGTCTGATGAAGCGGCTCAAAGAAATGCTTTGGCTCCAAAAAGTCCGAAACCCGATAGAACGCGTCGTTATTGACCAGGATCGCGCCCAACAGGCTCTGCTCCGCTTCGATATTGTGCGGCGCGCTCCGAAAAGCCGGAGCTCCGGCGTCGGGAGCAAGTTTGAGGACGTTCGAATCAGTCAGTGCCATGGAGAGAATTATTCTTCGGATTTGGTCGTTATTGGGTTTCCCGAGCTTTGGGGCGGCGATAAAGCGCCACCCGTCGGCCCAGCGAAAGGGCTGACGTGCCTTATGCACGATTCACACAACATGATGTGTGAATCCTGAGTGGGCCATCCGCATTCCGCTTGACGGCCTTTGGCATGACCGCCGTGCGCTTTGAGGGGATTTTTGGGGGCAGCCTGAACCTTTTGCCGCCGGGACATACTCATCCAACGGCGGGGGACGCATTCGACCGGCTCAGCGCTTGATCACATCAGGATGAGATAGATCAGCGCGATCAGGGCGGCGCCTATGCCGGTAGCGATCAGGGCGTAGTCGGTCTTGAGGTCCGCTTTCGGATCGAACGATGGGTAGGTTTTCTGGGCCATGGCCCACGTCTACGACAGGCCACCGGAGCCGTTTGTGAAGCAGATCACACCCGCCGGATTTTGTTTACGGCAGGATGGTTGGGAACAGGTTGGCGGCTCCCGGATTGAAGTAAGACAAGGACAGGGCAATGGGCCAACAACTTCAGACATGGCGATCAGGAGGCGGCGACAGGCAGTGGCTCTCCATGCTGGTCGACGCCATGGAAGAGGTTTCCCGCCCGGAACGTCGCGCTGTGCCCTGCGACCGGCTTGTCCTTGCGGCGGTGGAGGCGCAGCTGGCTCGCGCCCCGCGTCTTACCCGAACTGCGGGTCAGCCTTTAGCGTGCTGAACTAGAGGATTGAATCAGAACTGGGCTCTGTCTTTTGTTTTGACGCGGTTTCCTTGCGCGAGCCGGTGCCCAGCGCTCGAAGACGGGATAGAATTATTCACCCGCCAATTGCAGCCGTGGCCGTGTGCTCTGCTCGATCCCGCGGAGTCTCGCTTCCTCGCGCCCGATGTAGTCGCGCGTCATCGGCACGACGCCTTGACGCTTGGTGAGCTGCAGCTGGAAATTCATCATGTTCTGTCCGCGGAACGACATTTCTGACGCCGCCAGGTAGAATTCCCACATCCGCGCAAAGCGCTCATCATAGAGGCGCACGGCCTCTTCGCGTCGCGCCATGAAGCGCTCGCGCCAGGCCTTTAGCGTCTCCGCGTAATGCAGACGGAGGATTTCCATGTCGCAGACCAGCAGCCCGGCTTTCTCGATCGCCGGCATCACTTCGGAAAGCGCCGGGATGTACCCGCCCGGGAAAATATATTTCGTGATCCATGGACTGGTGACATCGGGGCCGGTCGAGCGGCCGATCGAGTGCAGTAACATCACACCATCATCGCTGAGCAGCTCGGCGCATCGCCTGAAATAGGTCTCGTAGAAGGCCACACCCACATGCTCGAACATGCCGACCGACACGATGCGGTCGAACGGGCCGGAGATGTCGCGGTAATCCTGGAGAATGAACTTCGCCGATTGTGCCAGATTCTTCTCGGCGGCGCGGGCGTTCGAGACCTGCAGTTGTTCAGTCGACAGCGTGACGCCCGTGACCTCTGCGCCGGTCATTTCGGCGAGATAGAGGCCGAGTCCACCCCAGCCAGAACCGATGTCGAGCACGTGGTCGCCGGGCTTGATCAGCAGTTTTGCGGCGAGATGGCGCTTCTTCGCCAGTTGGGCGTCGTCGAGCGTCGCGTCCGGCGTCTCGAAATAGGCGCAGCTATACTGCTTGTCGGCATCGAGGAAGAGGGAATAGAGCCGGCCGTCGAGGTCATAGTGATGGGCGACATTATCTCTCGATCGGCCGCGTGGATTGAACTGCCTGGCGTGCCGGATCAGGTACCGCAGCCACCACTGCAGCTTGGCCCATGGTGGCAACATTTCCGGCTGGTTCATCAGGATTGCCAGGGCCTCCGCAATCGAGCCATTCTCGACCACGAATGCGCCGTCCATGTAGCATTCACCGAGGTAGAGCTCGGGATTGAAGAGGATCCTGGCTTCGGCAGCCCTCGTTAGGAACCGTGCCGAAACCGGCTGCCCGGTACCGTCCCCGCAGGTAAATTTCGATCCACTCGCGGTCGTGAATGTCATCGAACCGCGGCGAAGGAACTGCCCCAAGCAATAACGCAACAAACGGTCCATCGAAGCACCACGGAGCGCTGCCGTTACACCGACGCGTAATGGAACAAAAGGTTCCAATATACGTCAATAGCACTGTAATTGTGATCGGGGCAGCGCGCTACCGCATCGGAGCAAAGCGCACATTTTCAAATGTGACGATCACGTGGATGCTTCAGTGGATGCTTCAGTGGATGCTTCACAAGTGCGCTTCCATTCGTGCGATAATCGGCTAAAAGGTGACCGCTCGCAGCCGGGTCATGCGTCGCGGGGCAGCGATTTCCGTATCTGGAGAACTGGGGATGTTGAGCCGAGCGGTCAGTTTAGCGACGGTGGCGCTTCTGATCGGCTGTTTCGCGGCGGGAACTGCGCGTGCCCAGGCAACAAATCTCGAAGCCGGCAAAAGTCCCTCCCAGATCTTTGCAGGTACCTGCACTGCCTGCCACAAGAGCCCGCGCGGTCTGCTCAAGAACGTGCCGGCGTCGTCGCTGCCGGGCTTCCTGCGCCAGCACTATACCACCAGCAGCGATATGGCCTCGATCCTGGCGTCGTATCTGGTGTCCAACGGCGCCACCGATACGCGCTACCAGGCCAAGCAGGATCAGGCGAAGCAGGGCAAGGACGCTAGACAAGAGGCCGCCAAGCCCGCCGGTCAACCGGACCAGCTCGACCGCTTCGGCCGCAAGCAGCGCCCGGCGGCACCCGCGCCAGAGGCGGCCGGCGATGCCGAGCGGGCCGCAACGCCGGACGCCAGCGGACTGACACCGCTAGGCGAGGGTGGCCGTGCGGGCCGCAGTGGCAGGCGGCTGGCGCGGCCGAGCGATACTCCCGACGCGACGGCGCCCGGGCAGGTGGCGGCCGATTCCAAATCGGGCGCCCGGCGGAAGCTCAGCAAGCGCGGCAAGGGGGACGAAGAGCTTCCCAAGCCTGATGCCGCAAAGCCGGGTGCCGCCAAGGAAGAGACCGCAAAAGGCGAGGCGCCGAAGGATGACGCGTCCCCTGGCAAAACCGAAGCCGACAAGACCGACGCGGCCAAAACTGACGCTGAGAAGGCGGACAAGACGGAAACGACGAAGACTGACCCTGCCAAGGGCGAAGGCGACAAGCCCGCCGAGGGAGCCAAGCCGGTGTCCGAGGGCAGGTCCGAGGCTGCCAAGTTCGATGCGCCCAGGCAAAACGGCAGTGGCGAGCCGACGCCCTTGCGGCCGGATCCAGTTCCGCCGGTGACGCCGGCTGCATCGGCGACCGCCGCTGGTCGGCCCGAGCCGTCCACGAGCCCCTCGGCGGCCGCGCCGCCCGCGGCAGCACCCGAGCCCCCGCCGGTAACGGCCTCAGCTCCGCCGCCGCTCGCCCCTGCCGGGCCACCCATACCGCCGGTCTCGCAATAGGCTTTGGCGATGGAACTGCTGCCCGTGGTCGACGGCGTGGAGGAGCGCACCGTGACAGCATTGGCTTCGATCCCGATGCCCGACGAGAAAGCAGCGGCACGAATCCCAAGCCCGGCCTGATGAAGGCCGGGCTCGAATAGTCGCACATAAGCAGACAGTCTTATTTGTCGGCGGGCGTTTCCGGCTGCGGCTGCGCTTCCTCCTGCTGGGCTTCCGGATCGAAGAATTCGCCGGCAGCGGCGAGCGCTTCGGCGGCTGCGTCCTGGTCTTCCTGACGGGTCGAGATGTCCTCGCCGCGCTTGATGCGGTCGGCTTCGTCGGCGCTGCGGGCAACCGTCACCGTGATGCTGGCCTCGACCTCCGGATGCACGGCGATCGTCACCTTCTGCCGACCGATCACTTTGATCGGCGAATCAAGCCAGACCTGCGGACGGCTGACATTGACGCCATCGGCCTCCAAGGCGAGGACGATGTCGCGCACCGACACCGAGCCGAACAGCTGACCGGATTCTGAAGCCTGGCGGATGATCACGATATCGCGGCCATCGATCTTCTCTGCCACCTTGCCGGCTTCGGACTTGGCCTTGAGATTGTTGGCCTCGAGCTCGACCTTCATGCCATCGTACTTGGCGCGATTGTTGGCCGTGGCGCGCAGCGCCTTGCCGCGCTTCAAGAGAAAGTTGCGGGCAAACCCGTCCTTGACACGGACGACTTCTCCCATTTGGCCAAGCTTGGCGACGCGTTCCATTATAATGAATTACATATTAGTTCTCCTCTAAGGTCTATTGCGGTTTCGGTTGATGAAGGATTTTCAGGCTGCGGTAAGGGGCGGTGGCCCCCCGCGCAGAAAGCGCTCGCGAAATCCGAACACGGCATCGGCCAGGCCAAGTGCGACCATCGCAAGCACCGGCCAGCCGAACACCACGACAACGGCGTAGGCGCAGCTTAGCCAGAAGGCGCGGCTTTTCAGCGCCAGCGTCAACGTGTGCAGCACGGCAAATCCGGTGAGCGCATAGGCCATCATCAGCGCGGTGGTGATGATCTGAGCCAGCAGCGCTGACAGTCCACCGACAAAACAGAAGGCCAGCGCAACGGATAAGGCAACGAGCGTCATCGGCGGCAGCGCCGCGCTCTTCAGATCCGGCCACGCCCGGTGCAGGCGTCCGGAGGTCGCCGTGATCTTTGCCGCGAGCCACAGATTG
>JBJMTR010000397.1:0-7357 GCA_045811565.1 Bradyrhizobium sp. | reverse complement strand
TGCGTCACGACCACACTGCCTTTCGCTTCCAGCCGCTTGATCGAGGAACTGCCGCCGGGCCCCGGGCTCGCCGACTGCATCGGCGCGGATTTTGCGCCCTTCGCATTGGCCGGCGGCGACGCGGCCTGTCCAGAGCCTGATTCGTAGAACACGACAAGTGTTTTCGAGGTCATGGTGGTGTCGCCCTGCACCACCTTCACATTGCCGGAAAATGTCGCTTCCTTTTTCTTGTCGCGCATCTCGAGCGCGGCCGCTTCGATCTGGATCGGTTGATCGCGGTTCTGCGAAAAACCCTGCATCGCGTTGGGCACACCCTGCACCGCGCTTTGCGCGCCGGCTGCGCCGGCTGCCATCAGAGCGAACGCGAACGCCGCCGTCGCAAGCTGAAGCGTGGAAAAAATCTTCATGAAACTCATTTCGAATTGGCGGATTTGCCGGAGACGGATCGCGTCTTCGGCGGCGGCGCAGGCTCCGGCGCAGCCGGTGCGTCGGCGGGAGCGGGATTATCCATGATCAGATTCATCACCACATTGCCTTCGAACCGCACCACCTCGCCGCTGTTGAAGATTCTGAGCTTGTCGGCGGTGAGCGTGCCGTTCAGCAATGTGACGTCGACATGTTCATCCGAGGTTACCGTGCCCTTGTTGATGTCGACATAGGCCTGCGAGAGTTTCGCTTCATAGCCGGTGGAGGACTGCAGGAAGATATCCTTGCGCAGGTCCAGTAGCTGCTGCTTGGAATCGAACAGACCGGTGCGGGCGTCCATCGTCACCGTGGAGCGATCTTCCATCAGCACTTTGGCGCGCAACGTCTTGAGCTCGACATGATCGGGGTCGGTCAGATCCTGGATAGCGGCCTTGGCCCAGAGTTCATACGGCCGCTGATCGGTGGAGTAGCCGGAGAGGTGCGGCGACTCCATCGTGATCTTGGTGCCGGAGACCACCAGGTTTCCCATGTCGACCGGCAACTTGGGCAGCAGCATGCGGAATGGGTTGAAGATCGACACCCCGATAATGCCCGCCAGCGAAAGGATCACCGCCGCCGGAACCGCCACGCGCAGGATTCGCACCATCCGGCTATGGCGCGCGGCCGCGGCAAAGCGCGCCTCGAGGCCGGCTAGATAGGCTGGGTTCTGGACCGAATTCACCGCTGCTCCAAGGCGCGAGGTAGAACGCCGCGAGTTATCAACGGCGCGAGGCATCGCTATTCTACCCGGAACCGCCGGATTATGCAGCCCGGACCTCGCGCATCACGCCCTTGGGACCGACCTCGCGTTACCAGTGTGACCGAAACGGGGCGGAACTGGCGCTCCCCGGCGCTTCAAATGGTCTCGGCGCGCTCACGAATGCGCAAAGATGTCCTCGGCTTCCCACCCGTCGAGATCGAGTTTTGCGCGGGTCGGCAGGAATTCGAAGCAGGCTTGCGCGAGGGCGGCGCGCCCCTCGCGCGCCAGCATGGCATCGAGCCGTTCGCGAAGCCCGTGCAAATGCAGCACGTCGGAGGCCGCATAAGCCAGTTGCGCTTCGCTTAAGCTCGGCGAGCCCCAGTCGCTCGACTGCTGCTGTTTGGATAGATCGATATTAAGCACCTCGCGCACCAGATCCTTCAAGCCATGGCGATCGGTGTAGGTGCGACTGAGCCGTGAGGCGACTTTGGTGCAGTAAACCGGCTTCGGCATCACGCCGAAGGTGTTGTAGAGCGCCGCGAGATCGAACCGCGCGAAGTGAAAGATCTTTGTGATGTTCGGATTGGCGAGCAGTGCCTTCAGATTCGGCGCGTCGGTATGATCCTTTGGGATCTGGATCAGATCAGCGGTGCCGTCGCCATTCGACATCTGCACCACGCAGAGCCGGTCACGATGCGGATTGAGCCCCATCGTCTCGGTATCGATCGCCACAGAATCCTTGTAGCGGGTGAGATCGGGCAGATCGCCGCGATGCAGGCGGATGGTCATATTGTCTGAAACCTCGTCGAATCGTTGCGGATCAAGCTACTGCTCAACCCCACAACAAGCGAGCATCCGCCATGCCCTGGATGATCGGGGAGGGGCATCCAAAGAAAAATGGTGCCCAGGAAAGGACTCGAACCTTCACGGCCGTGAAGCCACTGGCACCTGAAGCCAGCGCGTCTACCAATTCCGCCACCTGGGCCCGGGCGGGTTAGTAAGGATCGCTCGCGCGCTTGTCAAACTGCTTCAATGGCTTCCGAATACCCTGTACAGGGTGGGCATGTTGGCGTATCGCGAATCCGTTAAATACGGCCGCGATTGCTCGAATTTGACCCGCAGGAACTGACCCCATGGCATCGAATCTGGACACCCTCGTCACGGTTTTCGGAGGGTCGGGCTTTCTGGGGCGAAACGTGGTCCGGGCGCTCTGCAAGCGCGATTACCGCATCCGCGTGGCGGTGCGGCGGCCAGAGCTGGCCGGACATCTGCAGCCGGTCGGCAAGGTCGGCCAGATCCACGCGGTACAGGCCAATCTGCGCTACCCAGCTTCCGTCGAGGCGGCGATGCGCGATTCGCACGTCGCCATTAACCTGGTCGGTATCCTGACCGAGGGCGGCGCGCAGACCTTTGACGCCGTGCAGGCCAGGGGCGCCGAAACCGTCGCCAGGGCCGCGAGCGCAGTGGGCGCGCGGATGGTGCAGGTCTCGGCGATCGGTGCCGATGAGAATTCTCCGTCGCGCTATGCCCGCGCCAAGGCCGCCGGCGAAAAAGCGGTGCTGGCCACGGTCCCCTCGGCCACGATCCTGCGCCCCTCGCTGATGTTCGGACCCGAAGATCAATTCACCAACCGTTTTGCCGCGCTGGCGCGGATTTCGCCGTTTCTGCCGCTGGTCGGCGGCGGTGTGACAAGACTGCAGCCGGCCTATGTCGGCGACGTCGCGACGGCCGTGGCCGACGCCGTCGATGGCAAGGCCAGGGAGGGCGCCACTTACGAACTCGGCGGCCCGGAAGTGCTGACCATGCGCGAGATCATGGAGATGATCCTCCGGATCACCGAGCGCCGGCGCATCCTGGTATCGCTGCCATTTGGGTTGGCGAAATTCCAGGCGCAGTTCCTGCAGTTTGCGCCGGGGGCGCTGAAATTGACGCCGGATCAAGTGGAGCTGTTGCGCTCGGACAATGTGGTGTCAGACGCCGCGAAGGCCGCCGGGTTGACGCTCGAGGGTCTCGGGATCACACCGGATTCGATGGAAGCGATCGCCCCGCAGTATCTCTGGCGGTTTCGCGCGGCGGGGCAATTCCAGCGGAACAGCGTGATTTAGTCAGTCGTCGTCGTGAACGACAGCGGTCTTCCTTACTTCCCTAATGCCAGCGCGATCAGGCCAAGCGTGCCGACGATCACGCGCCACCATGCGAAGAACGTGAAGCCGTGGCGGGTGACGTAGGTGAGAAACGTCTTCACCACGATCATTGCGGTGATGAACGAGACCACGAATCCAATCGCGATGATGCCCAAATGATCGCTCGTCATGTCGGCGCGGTTTTTGTAAAAATCATAGACGAAAGCGCCGACCATGGTCGGGATCGCCAGGAAAAACGAAAACTCCGCTGCCGACCGCTTGTCGCCACCCAACAGCATCGCCGCTACAATGCTGGCACCGGAGCGCGACACGCCGGGAATCATCGCAACGCACTGCGCACACCCGATCCAGAGGTACATCAATAGCGGAAATCTCGTCGCATCATCTTCGCGGGGCTTGAGATCGAGCTGATCGACCCACAACAGCACAGAGCCGCCGACGATCAGCGAAAAGCACACCACCCACGGATTGAACAAATAGCTCTTGATAAGGCTGCCGGCGGCGGCGCCGATCACGGCGGCAGGCAGGAACGCGAGCAGCACGCCAATGACAAAGTGCCGCGCGTCCGCGTCGCTGAACGTGCCGAGCGCGATCCGCCATAATTTGACGAAATAAAGCGCGACAATCGCGAGAATCGCGCCGAGTTGAATCAGCACCGCAAAGCTTTTCCAGAAACTGCCTTCGCCGAGATCGAAAAAGCGTTCCGCCAGAAGCAAATGGCCGGTCGAGGAAACCGGCAGGAATTCAGTGACGCCCTCGATGATGCCGAGAATCACCGCCCGCAACGTGTCAGACATCATGATGTGGCCTGCCTTGACTGGAAAAACCGCGCCGTTCTCGCCTATTCCCCGTTTTGCTGCAATCGCAAAAAAACGCCAAACATAGGTTGCCTCATTCGTTTGCTTGGCTATAGCGTTTTCGAGCGAAGTGGACACCGGTTCGTGTGAAGAAACGCTTCAAAACGAGAGGCCAGAGCCCCCCGTTCTGATTCAATCAGAACGGAAAAGGCTCAAGAGCATGATCCGGAAAAGTGGGCACCCGTTTTCCGAAAAGATCATGCTCAAACAAAAGGATAGAGTGGGGATGACGATTCGAAGAAAAGTCATCATGCTCTAGTGTACCGAATCCGACGCTGTTTGACGGGTTGATGGTTTTTTAAGGGCCGCAAAACTACCAAGGTCTTCATGTATACGCTGTTTCATCATCCGTTCTGCCCGCATTCGCGCTTTATTCGCCTCGTGCTTGGCGAATACGGCCTTGATTTGCGGCTGGTCGAGGAACGGGTCTGGGAACGGCGCGAGGCGTATCTCACGCTCAATCCCGCGGCCACCACGCCGGTCCTGACGGCCGAGGGTTTTCCCGCAATTCCCGGCGCGGCAATTATCGCCGAATATGTTGACGAAGCGCATGGCCTCAACGCGGGGGAGCGGCGGTTGTTGCCGGCATCGATGGGCGAGCGCATCGAAGTGCGCCGGCTGATGGCGTGGTTCAACGACAAATTCTTCGAAGAGGCCTCCAATCCGCTGGTGACCGAACGCATCTACAAGCGCTTTATGAGCGAGGAGCATGGCGGCGGCGCGCCGGCCGCGGAAGTGATCCGCGCAGCGAGGGTCAATGTGCGCTATCATCTCAGCTATATCGGCTGGCTGGCGCGGACGCGGAACTATCTCGCCGGCGACCGGCTGAGCTACGCGGATCTCGCCGCCGCGGCGCATCTTTCGGCGATCGATTATCTGGGCGACGTGCCATGGAGCGAGGACGACGCAGCCAAGTCGTGGTACGCGCGGGTCAAATCCCGCCCGTCGTTCCGCCCGCTGCTGAGCGAATGGCTGGCGGGGGTGCCGGCTTCGCGGACCTACGTGGATCTCGACTTCTGAACGCAACCGTCAAGCTTTCGTCTGCCGATCTGAAGAACGCGCTCGCAAACGAAGCCCGCGTGCTCGGATTCGATTGCATCGGCGTGACCGACCCGGACGCGATCGGGCGCGCCGGAACCCATTTCCGCGAATTCCTCGACTGCGGCGCCCATGGAGATATGGATTGGCTGGCCGCGCACCCCGAGCGCCGCACCGACCCGCGCGTGCTGTGGCCTGCCGTGCGTTCGATTATCATGCTCGGCGTCAATTATGGGCCCGACGAAAATCCGCTGGAGATTCTCAAACGGGGCACACGCGGCGCGATCTCGGCTTATGCACAAGGCGACGATTATCACGACGTGATCAAGAAGCGGCTGAAAACGCTGGCGCGCTGGCTGGTTTCTGTGACAGGCGACGAGGTCAAGGTGTTCGTCGACACCGCCGCCGTGATGGAAAAACCGCTCGCGCAGGCGGCGGGGCTGGGATGGCAGGGCAAGCACACCAATCTGGTGTCGCGCGAATTCGGTTCCTGGCTGTTTCTCGGCGCGATATTCACAGCTTCCGACCTACCGCGCGACGAGGCCGATGGCGATCATTGCGGTTCATGCCGCGCCTGCCAGGATATCTGCCCGACCGCGGCTTTCCCGGCGCCCTACAAGCTCGATGCGCGGCGCTGCATTTCCTATCTCACGATCGAGAACAAGGGCCCGATCCCCCGTGAATTCCGCAAGGCGATCGGCAACCGCATCTATGGCTGCGACGATTGTCTTGCCGTCTGTCCGTGGAACAAGTTCGCGCAAAGCGGGCGCGAAACGAAGCTCGCTGCGCGCGCGGAGTTGCGCGCGCCGGCACTTGCCGATCTGGTTCGGCTCGACGACGCGGCGTTTCGTGCGCTGTTTGCGAAATCCCCGGTCAAGCGCATCGGCCGCGACCGTTTTGTGCGCAACGTGCTGATCGCGATCGGTAATTCGGGCGACGCATCTTTGGTTGAAGCGGCCAAGCGACTGCTGGACGATGAAAGCCCGCTGGTTCGTGGCGCGGCGGTGTGGGCGCTGTGGCAATTGATGAATCGCGAGCAGTTTGCGGCGCTGGCGTCAAAGGCGGTTGGCTCAGAGCAAGATTGCAGCGTAATCGAAGAATGGCGGCTTGCATCCTGAACGTGAGAGGCGACCGCTTCCCTCAGCTTGCAGGCTTGATTTCATCGAACAGATTCCGTCATGGTCATCAGCCATGAAAAATCAGCCTTTCTTCATCAAGGATTGCGACGCCTTCATTCCCACCACGGTCGCGAACGGGCCGTGGGATCCGAATTCGCTGCACGGCCGCGTCGTCATTGGCTTGCTCGCCTTCGAGATCGAGGCGCGCCACGGCTCGGATGATTTCGTACCGGCGCGGCTCACGGTCGACATGTTTCGCCTGCCGAAAATACCTGTCCCGATCGAGGTCACGACAAGGCTCGTGCGCGACGGCTTGCGCATCAAGGTGATCGAAGCCGAGTTCTTCTCCGGCGGCACCAGCATGGCGCGGGCCTCCTGCCAGCTATTGCGCAAGACGGAGAACGCGTTGGGCAATGTCTGGTCGCCGCCGAACTGGGACGCGCCGGCGCCCGACGCTATTCCCGCACCCACCGATCCCCGGCTCGGCATGAACGGCAAATGGGCCACGCGCCCGATCGTCGGCGCGATGGGTTCGCTCGGCCCGCGGCGGCTGTGGATGAGCGAAGTGCGCGAGCTCGTGCAAGGCGTGCCGATGACGCCATTTGTCCGTGTCGCCACGGGCGCAGATTTCGCCAGCCCCTTTGCCAATGCCGGCGATCAAGGGCTTGGTTACATCAACAGCGATGTGACGATTTATCTGCACCGCCTGCCGGTGACGCGATGGATCGGCTTCGAGGTGGTGAACCATCATGCTGCCGATGGCATCGCGATCGGCGAGTGCTGGCTCTATGACGAGAGCGGCCCGATCGGCACCTCGACAGTCGCAGCACTGGCCCAACGCAAATCCATGGCGAATCCCTCGCCGCCATGAGGTGAGGCGCGCGGAAACTCAACTCGCCGTCATTCCGCCAGATGCCGTGCCATCTCCGGCCGCGCTTTCAACGCGGCGCCTTGCCTGGCCGCAATCTTGGCGATGCGTTCGGGCGCAAAGTTCATGTCGACGAACCCGGGCGCGGTGTTGGCAACTTCGTGGTA
>JBJMTR010000396.1:0-2715 GCA_045811565.1 Bradyrhizobium sp. | reverse complement strand
TCACGGATGCGGTTCTTGAGCTTTGCCTTGCGCGCCTGCCAGCCGGTGCCGCCAAGACGGTCCAACTCGACGTGGGCGTGATCTGAACCGTAGCGCGACAGCAGCTCGATGTTTTCGACCGGCAGGAACAGTTTTGTGTCCGCGGCATAATGCAATTCGAGACAGTCATGTGGCGCGCCGGAGACTTCCAGCGTCTGCAGTCCAACGAAGCGGCCGATGCCGTGCTCGACGTGTACCACGAGATCGCCGGCCGAGAGGCTCGTGACTTCGGAAATGAAATTATCGAGCTTGCGGCTCGATTTGCGCGGCCTCACCAGGCGGTCGCCCAGGATGTCCTGCTCGCTGATAACGGCGACATTATCGGTCTCGAAGCCGGATTCCATGCCGAGAACGGCGAGCATCGCTTCGTTGCGCGGCGTCGCCTGCACCGTGCGCCAGGTATTGACGTTCGTCAGATTAAGCAGCTTGTGGTCGCGCAACATGCTGCCCATGCGATCGCGCGCGCCCTCGCTCCACAAGGCGATGACGACCTTCTTGCGCTGCGCCTGCAACGCTTGCACATGCGCCACGACGGATTCGAACACGTTGATCGAACTGTCGGCGCGCTCGGGCGTGAAATTGCGGCCCTGCCGGGCGCCGGCGTCAAAGACATCCGTGCTGCCCTCGGGCACCGCGAACGGCGTCAGCCGCGCCAGCGCGGCATCGTTCAGGTGTTTCGTCCATTCGTCTTCGGCGAGGTAAAGCCGATCGGGCGGCAACGGCTTGTAGACCGCGCCACCGCCGGGGTGCTCAAGTGCCTCGCGCCGCGCGTCGTAATAGTCGGCGATCTGCTTGAACCGCTCGCGCGCGGCATCTTCGCCCTGCGGCTCGATTGCGACCGGCGCACCGTCAAGATAATCGAACAGCGTGTCCATGCGCTCTTGGAACAATGGCAGCCAGTGCTCCATGCCCGGATGGCGGCGGCCTTCGCTGACCGCTTCATAGAGCGGATCGTCGCGCTCGGGCGCCCCGAATGCTGCGACATATCCCATCCGGAAGCGGCGGATGGTGTCGGTGGTCAACTGGAATTCCGAGATCGGAACCAGATCGAGCGCACGCATGTCCAGCAACGTCCGCTGGGTCTCGGCATCGAAGGTACGGATCGATTCCAGGCTATCGCCGAAGAAATCGAACCGCACGGGCTGGTCGAGGCCGGCCGGAAACAGATCGAGGATGCCGCCGCGCACCGCGTATTCACCGGGCTCGCGCACGGTGGAAGAGCGGTTGTAGCCGTTATGCTCCAACCAGGCGACGATCGAGTCCATCGGCACGACGTGGCCGGGCGCGACCGACAGCGCCTGTGCCGCCACGATCTCGCGCGCAGGTACCCGCTGCACGACGGCGTTGACGGTGGTGAGCACGATCAGCGGCTTGTCGCTGCCTTGCAGGCGCGACAGCCGCGCCAGCGTGGTCAGCCGTTGCGCCAGAATGCCGCCATGCGGCGAAACGCGATCATAGGGTTGGCAATCCCAGGCCGGAAACTGCATCACGGGCAAATCAGGCGCGAAGAATTCCAGCGAGCGCGCCAGTTGCTGCATTCGCGGACCGTCACGGCAGACGACGGCAAGACTTACCGCCGCTCGCTTCGGCTGCGCCGCCACGGCACGCGCAAGATCAGAGATGACGAGGCCTTCGGCGCCCTCGGCGACATTGGCGAAGGTTAGGGCGCGGCCGGGCACCAGCAATGCGGCAGGTGATTTGATCAGCGGCTTCATGCGTCGTGATCCACGGCACGAAACGCCTTGATCCGATCGAACAGCGCGCTGGCATATTCCGGCGCCAACTGCTTTTCGCCGATCACTGCGGCATAGAGATCGGGATCGGGCACCTCGATCAGGACTTCGAGTCGCGCCAGCTCGGTTTCAGACAGGTTGGCGATTTCGGCGTCGGCAAAACGTCCGAGGATGAGGTCCATTTCCCGGGTGCCGCGATGCCAGCAGCGAAACAATAGCCGCTTGTGGCGATCCTCGAGGCCGCCGCTCGATCGTGTCGTTCCCGTCATTCCCTTAAATCCATCCAACGCGAAAAGCCCGGACGTGCCGGGCGGGGTTGATATAGCGACGTGGACAACGAATGTCAGCCCTTCTTGTGCTCAATTATCGACTACCTCGCCATTGCCGGGCTTGACCCGGCAATCCATCATCTTTTGAAGGAGGATGGATGCGCGGACCTCTAGCGCGAAGACGCGCTTCGCGCTCTTGTCCGCGCATGAGGGATGTGTGACGGGAAACAGATGCGCCCTGCTCTGCTCAATCCGCTGTTTGCACCGGTCACGAGCCTTTCCGGCGTCGGGCCGAAGCAGGACAAGCTCTTGCGCTATCTGCTCGGACGCGATGGGACGCCGCGGCTCGTCGACCTCTTGCTGCATCTGCCGGCGAGCGTGATCGACCGCCGGGCGCGACCAAAGATCCGCGACGCGGTTCCGGGAACGGTGGTGACGCTGGAGGTGACGGTCGATCGCCATCGTCCGGCGCCGGCGCGCAATTCGCGCGCGCCGCATCTGGTCTATGCCAGCGACGATACCGGCGATGTTGTGCTCACGTATTTTCGCGCCCAACCCGGCTACGTGGAAAAGCTGCTGCCGGTCGGCGCCAAGCGCTACGTCTCCGGCACGTTGCAAATATACGACGGCGCACCGCAGATCGTGCATCCCGACCGCGTCGTCGATGAAGCCAG
>JBJMTR010000395.1:0-4395 GCA_045811565.1 Bradyrhizobium sp. | reverse complement strand
CGCGGGGACGGGCACGAGCTCTTCGAGGCTGGCCTTGACCCAATCTTTTGCTTCGACCGTATCGAAGGAGATCGCTTGCGCGATCTCGGCGCCCGCAGCATTGGTGACTAGTTCACGGACCATCACCTGATCCGGCGCGTCGGCAAAATGCACCGTGACCTCCCAGCGCCCGTCGGGGCGCTCGAACGCGGCAAACGCGGCCTGATCCTCCAATAAAACCTCAGTCAGGAGATCAACAATGCGCTTTGCGGCGTGTTCATCGCCAATGGCAAAGCTGGCGCGGTGGGTTGAGGGGGTGAGGGTCGAGGGCATCAGGCGTTCGGATTGCTCACAGTCTATCGACACTCATTTCAGTGCTTGTACAGCTCTTGTGCACCGAAACATACCGTGGCCTTCAACAAGCCTCACCTCGAATCCCCACAAGTAATCCACGGGCATTTCCGGGCAGTCATCAACAAGTTTTCCACAGCCTATCCACCGGGTTGCCAACACATTATCCCCGTCATTGCGATCCCCGTCATTGCGCCATTCTTTCCCGGCGCGACGGCATGGATTGCTTCGCTACGCTCGCAGTGACGATCGTCGTCGACGGCGGTCGAAGCCAATCCCACGAAGCCGACAACGGGTACGCGCCGCGCGCGTGGCTCTTGCTGGGCTTGCGCCGCAAACGGCCACGCGGTGAGCGCTCCGCCAAGCATTGAAATGAATTCGCGTCGTTTCATGTCGGTCTCATAGCACAGGCGCGACATTGTATCGGTTGAAATCAGCTGGATGGCGGGGTGCGGTAACTCATGCAAACGGCGCCCGGTGATCTCCCAAAATCACCCGTGCGGCGTTGTGACCGGGGGCGCCGGTGACGCCGCCGCCGGGATGGGCGCCGGAGCCGCAGTGATAGAGGCCTTTCAGCGGGCCGCGGTAATCGGCGTGACCGAGCATCGGCCGCGCCGAGAACAATTGGTTCAGCGTCAGCGCGCCATGGAAAATATCGCCGCCGAGCAGGCCGAACTGCCGCTCCAGATCGAGCGGCGACAGGATTTGTCGGCCGATCACGCTCGTCGCAAAGCCCGGTGCGTATTTGTCCACCGTCGCAATCATGAGATCGGCGACCTCATCGCGATGATCGTCCCAGGATTTGCCGCCGGGCAACTCGGGCGCGACATGCTGACAAAACAGACTGGCGACATGCTGGCCAGGCGGTGCAAGCGAGTCATCAAGCGTCGAGGGGATCAGCACCTCGACGACAGGCTCGCGGCTCCAGCCCTCCGTGCGGGCATCCTGCCAGGCGCGGTCCATGTAGGGCAGGCTGGGCGCGATAATGATCCCGGCGGTGAGATGATCGCCCTCGCCCGGCAATGCCGTGAACGAGGGCAGGGCGTTCAACGCGACATTCATCCGGAACGTGCCCGAGCCGTTGCGCCAGTGCGTGATGCGATCGAGAAATGCCGGCGTCAGCGCGCCTGCCGGCACCAGGCGCGTGTACAGCAGCTTTGGATTGACGCTGGAGACGACGTATTTGGCACGGATGGTCTCGCCGTTATCCAGGATAACGCCGACCGCGCCGCCGTTCTCGACGATCACCTCGCGCACACCGGCCTCGGTTTCGATTTCGGCGCCGTGACCGCGTGCCGCGCGCGCCATCGCCTGCGTGATCGCGCCCATGCCGCCGATGGCATGGCCCCAGACGCCCTTCTTGCCGTTCACCTCGCCGAAGGCATGATGCAGCATCACATAGGCTGATCCGGCGGCGTAAGGGCTGTTGTAATTGCCGACGATGGCATCGAAACCGTACAGCGCTTTCACCAGATCGGTCTCGAATGTTTCGTCCAGCATTTCGCCGGCCGAGCGCGTGAACAGATCCAGCAGGCTGCGCTGTTGCTCCAGCGTCAACTTGCGCAGAATATTGGCGGTGCCGATCGCATTGAAAGCTTCGCGGATCGCGCTGACGCCAAAGCCCTCCACGATGTTCGGCGGCGCGCGCAAGACGAATTGGCGCAACACGTCGGCGATGGCTTCGAGCTCAAGCGAGAATGAATCGAAACGGGCGGCGTCGCGTTCGCTGAGCTTTGCCACTGCTTGCCTGGTGCGGCCTTCTCCCGTGAGCAGATAATTGCCGTCGAGCGAGGGCAGGAAGTTCTGCGCGCGGCGTTCGACGATCCGCAAGCCATGATCGGCCAGTTTCAGGTCGGCGATAACCTTCGGGTTGAGCAGGCTCACCGTGTAAGCCGCGACTGAATTGCGGAAACCGGAGTGGAACTCCTCCGTCACCGCCGCGCCGCCCACCACCTTGCGGCGTTCGACCACTTTGACGCGCAAGCCCGCCATCGCGAGATAGGCCGCGCAGGTGAGGCCGTTATGCCCCGCGCCGATGATGACGACGTCTGTTTCGTTCATGTCCGCTTCAACAAGGATTGACTAAAGGCGTGCTGTCGCGCCGTATCGCCGCCCCGTCAAGTCCACGGTTTTGCCGTTCCTTGCCCGCCATGTCGCCGTATGCTCAACTCAAGCCCTCTGGCCTGCCGGATATTCCGCCGGCGCCCGCCGGATTCATGCCGGAGCTTTTATGAATTCTGAGCTGTCCGCCGCGCGCAACCGGCTGATATTGATCGTCTATACCGCCGCGATCTTCGTCAGCGCGCTGCTGCTGTTTTCGGTGCAACCGCTATTCACAAAGATGGTGCTGCCGCGGCTCGGCGGCTCGCCCGCGGTGTGGTCGGTGGCGATGGTGTTTTTCCAGTCGCTGCTGCTCGGCGGCTACGCCTATGCGCATTTCCTGATGAAGCTCCATGATCGCATGATTCCGGTGGCGGTGCATCTGGCGCTGCTTGTACTCGCCGTACTGACGCTGCCGCTGTCGATTTCGAGCGGATGGGGCGAGCCGCCTACGTCAGGCTACCCGTTCTGGCTGCTCGGCCTGTTCGCGGTCTCGATCGGGCTGCCGTTCTTCGCGCTCGCCGCCAACAACCCGCTGTTGCAGGCCTGGTTCGTTCGCACCGGCCATCCCAACGGCCCCGATCCTTACTTCCTCTACGCGTCCTCGAACATCGGCAGCTTCCTTGCGCTGTTGTCCTATCCGGTGCTGCTGGAGCCGATGTTCACGCTGCGGACGCAGAACCTGATCTGGACCGGCTTGTATGGGCTTCTGATCGTCTTGATCGCCAGCTGCGGCGCGCTGCTGCTGCGCTCGCCTGCCAATGCCGCCATCCTCAACATGCCCGTCGACGACTCCGACGCGCCAGCGCCATCGTGGACGCTGCGCGCGCGCTGGATCTTCCTGGCCGCGGTGCCGTCAGGTCTGTTGATCGCGGTCACCGCCCATATTTCCACCGACGTCGCCGCGGCGCCGTTGTTGTGGGTGCTGCCACTGTCCCATTATTTGCTGACCTGGGTATTGGTGTTCCAGTCACGTCCGCTGCTGCCGCACAAATGGATGCTGCTGGCACAGCCGCTGGCGATCGCCGGCGTGATCATCCTGCTCGCGGTCGGTGGCGAGCAGAACCTGCTGCTGACGCTTGGCGGACATCAACTGTGTTTCTTCGTCATCGCGATGGCCTGCCATGGCGAATTGGCGCGCACGCGGCCGGCTGCAAAATATCTCACCGGCTTCTATGTCGCATTGTCCTTTGGCGGGATGGTCGGCGGCCTGTTCGCCGGCCTGATCGCCCCCTTCACCTTCTCCTGGGTCGCGGAATATCCGATCCTGCTGGCGCTGGCGGCCCTGTGCCGTCCGCCCGGCGGCAAGGAGCGCTTTACGCGCTGGAGCAGCTGGTACTGGCCGTTTCTCGCCGCACTTGCCGGGGCGCTGATCGCACCGACCTATTCCACCGGCAGGATGTTCGGCTGGCTCGACGATCATCGCGTCTGGGTGATCGGCGCGGTCGGCGTGCTCTCGGCGTTGCTGGCGCTCGGCTTGAACGCCAACCGCTGGAAGATCTTTGCGACCGTCGTGGTGGCGCTGGTGGTGCTGCGCGCTTATCCCTCGGACGATGGACGGGTTGAGACTGTGCGCAGCTTCTTTGGCGTTCACAAGATCGTGGTGACGCGGAACGGCCAGTATCACGTGCTGATGCACGGCACCACGATCCACGGCGCCGAGAAATTCACGAACGATGACGGCACTCCGGCCACCGGCCGGCCCGAGCCGATCACGTATTACCACAAGGATGGCGGCATCGGACAGGCGATCACGGCGATCCGCGAGCGCAAGGGTGCGCCGCTCAAGGTGGCGGTGATCGGGCTCGGCTCGGGCACGCTGACGTGCGCCTCCGAGCCGGGCGAGGACTGGAAATTCTTCGAGATCGACCAGTCGATGGTCGATACCGCACGCGATCCGAAATACTTCACCTATATCCAGAACTGTGAACCTGGCCTGAAGCCCGTAATAGGCGACGCCCGGCT
>JBJMTR010000394.1:0-3121 GCA_045811565.1 Bradyrhizobium sp. | reverse complement strand
GGGATGAATGTGGTGGTCGTCGCGGCAGCGCACGATCGCGCGCTTTCCGTCATTCGGCATGATGAAGGACAGTGAGGAGGAATTGACCTTGCGCGGATGGATCGAGATGCCGTACTTCGCGCTCATGTCCTGAAACATCCGTCCCAGCCAGTCATTGGCCACGGTGGCGATCAGGTCCGGCTCGATTCCGAGTTTCGCACAGCAAAATGCCGCCGTGACGGCGTTGCCGCCGAACGAGACCGCGTAGGCTGAGGCCACGTGTTTCTCGTCGCCAGTCGGCATGTGGTCGGTGATGAAGGTAACGTCGATATAGGTCTGTCCGATGAAAAGGGCCTGCATTCGTTTTCCGTCGTGGGCTGATTGGTGGTCCCGGCCGGCTGCGCAGCTTAGCACCTGATATAATGTGCATTCGCTGAAATTATTCGCAACCATGCCGCTTTGGCGGCTTGAGATGGGAATGTGAGGAGACTACGACCGTCTATGGGCATCGCCAGCATGCCGTCGACAACGGCCGGCCGCTGTCCCGGGTTCCTGGCAGCGAGACAAAAGCGGGGAGGGGGAGATGATGACTGTCTATTCCGGTCCGGTGTTTGAGATGGCGGCAAACCAGTTCAATGTGATCGCCAATCATCTTGGAATCCCGATGGATGAGCGCGATCGGCTGCTGCTGCCGAAACGCTCGGTCACGGTCTCCTGCCCGATTCACCGCGACGACGGCACGGTTGCTGTGTACGAAGGCTATCGCGTCCAGCATCACCTCACGATGGGCCCGACCAAGGGTGGCACGCGATTCGCACCATCCGTGGATATCGGCGAAGTCGCGGCGCTGGCGATCTGGATGAGCTGGAAATGCGCGCTGGTTGGCCTGCCCTATGGCGGCGCCAAGGGCGGCGTCAATGTCGATCTCTCCACCCTCTCCAAGCGCGAGCTGGAAGGGCTGTCGCGGCGCTACATGCAGGAGATGATTCCATTTGTCGGCCCGCATACCGACGTGATGGCGCCCGACATGGGCACCAATGAGCAGGTGATGGCCTGGTTCATGGATACCTATTCGATGTACCAGGGGCAAACCGTGACCGAGATCGTCACGGGAAAACCGGTTTCTTCCGGCGGCACCTTGGGCCGGCGCGAGGCGACCGGGCGCGGCGTCGCCTATCTCGCCAGGAGAGTGCTGAAAGAACTTTCGGTCGATCCCGGCAAGGGCACGGCCGTGGTTCAAGGATTTGGCAATGTCGGCTCTTATGCCGCGCTGGAGCTGCATCGATATGGCCTCAAGGTGATCGCGGTCAGTGATCACACCGGCGCGCTGCACGACCCCAAAGGGCTGGATATTCCGGCGCTGATGCGGCATGCGGGCGCGCATGGCAGCATTGCCGGCTTCTCCAATCAGTTGCATTTCGACTCCGCGCAAATCTTCGCGCTGCCCTGCGACGTGCTGGTGCCGGCGGCGATGGAGCGTATGATCGATGCGAAGGTCGCCGAGAATCTGAAATGCCGGGTGCTGGCGGAAGGCGCCAACGGCCCGACGACTCCGGATGCCGATCTCGTGCTCGATAAACGCCAGAATGAAGTTTTTGTGATTCCGGACATCCTCTGCAATTCCGGCGGCGTGGTGGTCAGCTACTTCGAATGGGTGCAGGATCTGCAGCAATTGTTCTGGGAAGAGGAGGAAGTGATGCGGCGCGAATACCAGATCCTGGACCGTGCCTTTGAGGCGATGCTAACGCGCGCCAAGGCCGACAAGATCCCGCACCGCACGGCTGCAATGGCAATTGGCGTGGAAAAGGTCCGCGCCGCCAAGAATACGCGGGGCCTCTTCCCATGATCACCGGTCTCGACCATGTCGTCGTCCTGACCGGCGATATCGAGGCGGCAAGCGCGGCTTACCAGACCCTGTTCGCGCGATCGCCGGCATGGCGGAGTTCTGGCGACGGCGCCGAGCGGATATTGTTCACGCTCGACAATATGACGTTGGAGCTGATGGCGCCGAGCGGCGAAGGTGCAGCCGCGGATCGCATCCGCGCCGTGCTCGCAGCGCAAGGCGAAGGGCTTGCGAGCATCTGTTTTCGCACCGGCGATATCACGAAAATGCATCGCCGGCTCGACCGGCTCACGCTGAAACCGGAGCCGGTTTCGGAAGTGGACAGCCACGACACGATCAGCGGCGCGATATTGTCGTGGAAGCGGACCCGCGCCGCGACCGATGCAACGCGCGGCGTGCGGATGTTCTTTCTTGAGCGGGAAAAAGAACGCCCGCTCTCGGTCCGTACCACAACGGCGTCGATCACCGCGATGGACCATGTGGTGATCGCAACTGCGGACGCCGAACGCGCCGCCGCGCTCTACGGCGCGCGGCTCGGGCTCGACATGGCGCTCGACCGTTCGCATCCGGATTGGGGCCGATTGATGTTCTTCCGCTGCGGCGATCTCATCGTGGAAGTGACGCACCGGCCGGGCAAGGCGGCAGAGACGGCGCCGGACCGGCTGCGCGGCCTGTGCTGGCGTGTCATCGACATCGACGCCACTCATGCGCGGCTCACGGCTGATGGCGTCGACGTCTCGGAAATCCGCACCGGCCGCAAGCCGGGCACGCGCGTCATGACCGTGCGCAACGGCACGTGCGGCGTTCCGACGCTGCTGGTGCAGCCATCGGCGGGGAAGGTGGGGTGAGTGGCTCCTCGCAATGACGCTGATGGAGCCGATCCATCCCGCGCCGTCATACCCCGCGCATGCGCGGTATCTGGTACGCCGCGGCCTCTCGGTTTTAACACGCTTGCTCCGGAATACCGGATCGCCCGCCTTCGCGGGCGATGACGGTCGAGAATGTGGGCCGCTTCGCTCAATCGCATACATCGATCCAATTTTCGAAAACCAACTATACGTTCGCCTTCTCGCGGCGCGGATAGCGCCCGAGGTTTGCATGAACGTTGTCCCTCGACATCAGAGGGAGCAGGGAATGCCGGGTGCGCGCTGCACCCGCGGTCTCGTGTGCAAGATGCACAAGGAAATGCGCACACGAGCATACAGGTTCAGCGGAAACACTCCGGCATTCCCTGCGCGATGGCTTTACAGCTTATGCCGTGATCTCCCCGGCGACGAATTCGTCTTGTCACCGTCGCTG